>JASHXG010000202.1 GCA_030043675.1 Vulcanimicrobiota bacterium | reverse complement strand
ACTGGACGCGTTACGGCGTCGCGCCGGCGCGCTTGGCGCAAATGCCGTGATCGGCCTGCAGTTCTACGTTCAAGAAGGCAGCGACGGCGAGTGCGAGGTCGTCGCGTACGGACGAGCGGTCTCGGTGAGCAAGATCGGCTAGGGAACCTTTGAAGAAGTCCATGTACCGATCGTTGGACCGGCTTTGCGGCTAAACCCTGCGGGCGGCGGCAGTTTCTCCGCACCTCATCGTTGCGTCCTCGGTCACAGAGGGGCCCTGCTATGCTCCCTCGGTCGCGCCTCGATCTGCGGCGAAACTGCTCGCCGCGATCGGTGCAGCGACTTCTTCAGAGGTTCCCGGCCATGAGCCTCGAGGAGCGTGCGCGCCGCGAGCGGCTGCTCTCCCAAGCGGCCGCGGCAGCCGACGCATGTCGCAAATGCGCGATTGGTTACGAGCGGCGCCACAACGTCTACGGTGAGGGCGATCCATGCGCGCGCTTGATGGTCATCGGTGAAGGCCCGGGCGAAACCGAAGACGAGCAAGGGCGCCCGTTTGTCGGCCGCGCCGGCCAGCTGCTCGACCGAATGTTGGCCGCCATCGGTCTGGGGCGCGAGGAAGTCTACATCTGTAACACGGTCAAATGCCGGCCTACCGTAGCCGGGCCGTACGGACCCCGCAACCGCGCCCCGGATCCCGAAGAGATGGCGAACTGCCGCCCTTTCCTCGACCAGCAGATCGAGATCGTGGCTCCCACCGTCATTCTCGCTCTCGGCTCGCCGGCCGCAAAGTCATTCCTCGGCCGCGATTTTCAGATTACCAAGATGCGCGGGCGCTGGTACATTGGGCCACGCGAGATTCCATTGATGGTAACCTTTCATCCGGCTTACATTCTGCGCCAAACCGGCGGCGAGATCGAGGGCGTCAAGCGAATGGTCTGGGCCGACTTACGAGCCGTACGCGCAAAGCTCGACGAACCGGTCAGCCCGCCCAGCGAATCGTCGGAGCTCGTCGAAGCTCGACAAGGCAGCCTGTTCGGCGATGAGTGACGCGCTAAACCGCGGCGACGGATCCGCCGTCGACGCGCACGTTGGTGCCGGTTATGAACGACGCGCGGCTCGAGGCGAGAAAGACCACCGCTGAAGCGACCTCTTCCGGCGTCCCGGCCCGCTTGAGAACGATATTCGGACGGCTCTCGCGCAGGAACGCGGCTTCGGCGGCCGCGACGTCGACGCCGCGGCTGCGGCCGATGCCGGCGAGCATCTCCTCAATCAAGGGCGTCTTGATGAACGCCGGCGAGACGGTGTTGACGAGGATGCCGTCTTCACCGACGGCTTTCGAGAGGCTCTTCGTCAGACTGTTGAGCGCGGCTTTGGATGCGTTGTAGTGTGCCATCGCCGCGTCCGGTTGCAGGGCCGACTCGGATGAAATGTTGATGATGCGTCCGGAACGCTGCGCGCGCATGATCGGAAGGACCGCTTTTATTAGGGCCGCGACCGAGAACACGTTAAGCTCGAAGAGCCGGCGCCAGTCGTCGAGCGTAAGCTCTTCGAATGGCGCGAAGGCTCCAATACCGCCCGCGTTGTTGACGAGCACGTCGATCGAACCGAAACCGGCGATGGTCTCGTCGACGATTCGCCGGATATCATCCTCACGGGTGACGTCGGCGACGATCGCGATCGGCTTTCCGCCCAACGCCGCGCCCTCTCGGACCGCCCGATCCAACTCGCCTTGGGTACGCGCGGACAGCGCGACGTTCGCGCCTTCGCGAAGAAAGGCATAGGCGATTGCGCGGCCGATGCCCTTGCTCGCGCCGGTCACGATGACTGATTTTCCTCGAAGTTCTAGATCCACGCCGGCCACAACCGCAGCCCGCGGGCCCGACGTTGCGGGACGGGGCGTCTGCTTGCTGCGCAGCCCGTGATACAATGGCCAGCGTGATTCGCGACCCCCTGCGCGCGTGGCTGCACGACGTCGTCGAACGAGCCGGTTTTCCCGACATTGACGCGTTCGTCCGCCATTACGGCCTGAAGCCGTTCCGTCTGCGTCAGCTCTACCGTGCGGCAACGAAAGAACTGCTGGAGCGACCCGGCGAGATGACCAGCTTGCCGAAGGAGCTGCGCGCCGCACTGACCGATCGCGGCGTCGAGTTCTCCGCAATTACGCCGATCGCGGTGCAGCATTCGCGCGACGGGCAGACCACGAAGGGCCTCTTCCGCCTGCACGACGGCGCCGAGGTCGAGGCCGTCCTGATGGAACACCGTGGCGGACGCACGACCCTCTGCATCTCATCGCAGGCCGGGTGCGCGTTTGCCTGCGCATTCTGCGCGACCGGGCAGGCCGGCTTTACGCGGAACCTGCGAGCGGGCGAGATCTTCGATCAGGCTTGGTTCTTCGCGCGTCAACTGGCACCGCGCGGCAAGCGCGTCAGCAACGTCGTCTTCATGGGTATGGGCGAGCCGTTTCACAATTACGAAGCGGTGATGACGGCGGTTGCGATGCTCAACGATCCGCACGGCTTCGGTCTTGGCCACCGTCACATCACGATCTCGACGGTCGGGCTCGTCGATCGGATCGACGCTTTTGCCGACGAGCACCTTCAGGTTAACTTGGCGATCTCGCTGCACGCGCCGACCGACGAGCTGCGCTCGCAGCTCATGCCGGTCAATCGCCGGTTTCCGCTGCGCGAACTGCTCGCAGCCTGCGAACGATACGTCGAGAAGACCAACCGCAAGGTCTTTTTTGAGTACGTGATGCTCGCCGGCATGAATGACGACGCGGATTGCGCGCGGAGGCTGGCGGCCCTGATGCGCGGCCGCCTCTATCACGTCAACCTCATTCCGTACAATGCGACGCCCGATGCCGAGTTCGGCGCCAGCAGCGAGAAGCGAATTTGGGAGTTCGCGGGGATTTTGGATGCCGCCGGCGTTCCGACGACGGTACGCCGCAATATGGGACGCGACATCGCGGCCGCTTGCGGGCAGCTACGCGTGGAGACGCAGCCGAAAGCTGCGGGAGGACTTGCGCATCGAAGACGGCACTTTAGCCGTGGAGCCTTACTGCATTGAATCTGAGCGGCAGAGTCGCGATCGTTACCGGCGCGTCGGGAAGCATCGGCTCCGCGACGGTGCGCGCCTTTGCGGCCCGCGGAACCCATCTGGTGCTCGCCGCTCCGCTGGGCGAGGTTCACGTGTTGGATCAGCTCGCGGCCGAGGCCGAGCGCCTCGGCGTTCGCGCGCTGGTCGTGCCGACCGACGTTACGCGGCGCAGCGATATCGACGACCTGGTGAAGTCGACGCTCGAGGCGTTCGAAACGATCGATGTGCTGGCGAACGTCGCCGGCATCGGGACGAGTCCATCGCTCTGTGACGACACCGATGAAGATTTGCAACGCGTCGTCGAGGTGAATTTACTCGGCTGCGCGCGGACGATTCATGCCGTGCTGCCGGTCATGAAGGCACAGCGGAGCGGCTCGATCGTCAACGTGGGCTCGGTCGCCGGCGAAGCGGGCGTGATGGGCATCTACTCGGCCTCGAAGTTCGGTTTGCGCGGGCTGACCGACACGGTACGGCGCGAAGCTCGCAGCTTCAACATTGGGGTCACGTTGATCGCGCCGGGCTTCGTTCGCAGCCCGATGAACGCGGCCATGGGTGACGGCTTGCCGAGCCCCGACGTCGTCGCGCGCGCAATCGTTCGCGCAGCGATTTCTCCGCGTCGCCGCGTGATCGTGCCGGCTTCGTATGTCGTTCCGGTCTATATTGCGAAGCTCTTTCCGGGCCTCATCGATCTCGTCTTCGGTAACGCGCGGATTCAGGAGCGCCTCAATCGCGACGCGCGGGCGGCGCGCGCCGATCGCGTGCCGTTGTGAGCCTGCCGCGCGGCATCATCGTCAGCGGAGCGTCAACGGGCATCGGCGAGGCGACGGTCGCGCTGCTTGCGCGCCGTGGATACGTGGCCTTCGCCGGCGTCCGTAACGAGAGTGATGCCGCGCGCTTGCGCGCATTGCACGAGAATATTCGTCCGATCTTCCTCGACGTGACCGACGATGCATCGATCGCGCGCGCGGTCGGCGAGATTGCGGCCGCCGGCACGCCGTTGCTGGGCGTGGTGAGCAACGCCGGCATCGCCCTGGGCGGGCCGCTCGAGCGCTTGCCGATCGCAGAGCTGCGCCGTCAGTTCGAGGTGAACGTCTTCGGCGCGATCGCGCTGGTTCAAGCCACCTTGCCTCAGCTGCCGGCGCGCGGCGGCCGCATCGTCTTCGTCGGATCGATCGCCGGGCGTCTCGCCATGCCGTACGTCGCTGCTTACAGCGCTTCGAAGTTTGCGCTGCGGGCGCTGGCCGATGCATTGCGCAACGAGCTCGCACCGGACGGAATCGCGGTATCGCTGATCGAGCCGGGCTCGGTGCAAACCCCGATTTGGAAAAAAGGGCGCGAGTCCAGGGATCGTATGGTTGCGCTGCTCGGCTCGGACGCGCGGCCGCACTACTATCGAGCGCTCGAAGCGATCTTGCGGCTAGCCGAGGTCGAGGAACGGGCCGGGATCCCCGCCTCGCGCGTCGCGCGGGTCATTGCGGAGGCGCTCACCGCACGTAGACCGCGGGAGAACTATCTGGTCGGCTCGGCCAAGGCGGTGAGCGTCGTAGCGATGCTGCCGCCGCGGCTGCGCGATCGCGTTTTACGCGCCTCGCGACAACATCCTTGATCGCCGCGGTCGCGGCGCTGGTGCTGGCCAATGCTTTGTTCGCATTGCGCTCGCTGGACGTCATCTTGCGCTCGCGCGATCGCATCGAGCCCAGCCAGCCGGATTCGAGTCTTCCGGCTCTTTCGATCGTGGTTCCGGCCCGCAACGAAGAGCGGCAGATCGAGCGCTGTATTCGCTCGCTCTTGGCTCAGCGCTATCCCGATTTCGAGGTGATCCTCGTGGACGATCGCTCCGAGGATCGAACGCGCGCCATTGCCGACCGGCTGGCTCGCGAGGACCAGCGGTTAAAGGTCCTTGCCGGCGAGCCGCTTCCGGAGGGATGGGTCGGCAAGTCGTGGGCGCTGGCTCAAGGGGCGCGTGCAGCGCGGGGTGCGTGGATGCTCTTCACCGACGCCGACACCGAACACGAGCCGCTCGCGGCGGCCTCGGCTGCACGCTGCGCGATCGATCGGGCCTGCGACGTCGTGAGCCTGCTGACCGATCAAGAGACGATCGGCATCGCCGAGCGTGTCTTTTTGCCGACGATCCTCTTTACGATCTTGCTTGGGATCGGTGCGCTTGACGACGTCAACGATCCGCGCAAACCGCAGGTCGCCATCTTTAACGGACAGTACATCCTGGTTTCGCGTCTTGCATACGAGGCAATCGGCGGCCATGCGGCGGTCCGAGACGAGATTGCGGAGGATTTGGAGCTGGCGCGACGGTTCAAGCGCGACGGTCGTTTCCGCATCTTCTTGGCCGGGGCGGCCGGCCTCGTGCGCACCCGCATGTATCGTTCGTTTGGAGAGATATGGGAGGGCTTCGTCAAGAACTTCGCGCTGGGTGCTCGCGGCAGTCCGGCGCGGGCTGCGGCAGGCGTGGCGCTGCTGACGTGCGTTTCACCGCTGACGCCGCTGACGCTATTCGCGTTGTTGGCGACGCGGCGGTGGAGCGGCGCCTCGGCCTTGGCGCTTTCGACGGCGACCGTCGCGGCGATCGCCGAGCTGGGGTTGCGCCGGATGCGCTTCCGTCGCGGATCCGGGCTGGCGTTGCCCATCGGCCTGAGTGTCGTGCTTGCGATCTTTGCAACGTCGGCCGCGTGCATGTTGAGCGGACACGGCGTCAACTGGCGCGGGCGGCGGTACGACGGCGGTTTTCGCCGGCCGTCGTGACGAGCGCATGATCGCGCCGGCCGCCATCATCACCGCCGTCGATCGCAACGGCACTCCACTCGCGCGCGCCAGCGCTCACAGCGGTTCCACATCGTATCCGGCCGACGCGAACGGCCGCATCGTCATTACGACCGCCCCCATGCATCTGCGCGTTTTGATCGAAGCGCCCGGCTGCGCCTCGCGCGCGGTTACGCTGGCCGGCGGCGCGCAGCGCGTGACGCTCGATTGCACGCCGCCCCTGATCGGCTCGGTCAGCGTCGCGACCGGCTCGCTCGAAAGCCGTCACGAGCTGCCGTATGCGACGTCGCTGCTCGACCAGGCTCAAATCTCCGCGAGCACCGCCTCGACCAGCGACGCGCTGCTCGGCGCGCTGCCGGGCTTCGATCGCGACCGCAGCAACAGCGCCTTTTCGAACTACGGACTCAACTGGGTCTCGTTTGCGGGAGCCGGCGTCGATCGCGGCCT
>JASHXG010000201.1 GCA_030043675.1 Vulcanimicrobiota bacterium | reverse complement strand
TCGTTGAAGTAGGCGGGCACGGTGATGACCGCTTTGGTCACGCGCTCGCCGAGATAGTTGCTCGCGTCGTTGACGAGCTTTTGAAGAATCATCGCCGAGATCTCTTGCGGCGTGTAATCCTTGCCGTCGATCTTGACGTGATAATCGGCTTCGCCCATGTGCCGCTTGATCGAGCTGATCGTGCGATCGGGATTGGTGATCGCTTGGCGCTTGGCGAGTTGTCCGACGAGCCGTTCGCCGGTCTTGGTAAATGCCACCACCGAGGGCGTCGTGCGCGAGCCTTCGGCGTTGGGAATGACGACGGGCTGGGTGCCCTCCATCACGGCGACGACCGAGTTGGTCGTGCCTAGGTCGATGCCGACCGTCTTAGCCATGAACTATGTACCTCGTTCTATGTAATGTGTGCCGGGCTGCTCTGGACCAGCTAGGCCGGCGCTCGCGCCCCGAGGCGGGCGCGCCGCCGGCGGCGCCTTGCCGCTTACGGACAGACCGGAAATCGATGACCGCACCATCATACAATGGAAGCCGGTCGCCATCTACGACACGCGCCGCCCCGCTTGGGTTGCAGGTGGCCCCTGCCGGCGACCAAACAAGCGCCCTCGGCATTGCTGCCGAGGGCGGGGTCTCATGCTGTCGCTCCCGGTGTCATGGTGAGCCTGTCGAACCATGACGGTGAGGATCCCATCGGGAGCTTACGGTTGCTGTTCGGGATCCTCTGGCTGCTCTTGCTGCTGCTCTTGGTCCTGCGAGACCGGCTGCTCGGCCGGCGTCTCGCCGAGTTTGATCGCCACGAACTTCTTCACGCCTTGCGACCAGACGTTCAGCCGAATCGAGTCGCCGGGCTTCTTCGAGGAGATGTAGTCGTGGAGGCTCTTGATGTCGTTGTAGGTCTTGCCGTCGACTTGCAGGATCACGTCGCCCGGCTGAATGCCGGCCTGATCGGCAGGCGAACCCGAGAAGACCTGCTGAACCGCGATTCCGCCTTCACCCTCGTAGCCGATTTGGTTCTTGACGCCTGCGGTCAAGTCGGCCATGTAGATGCCGAGGAAGCCGGTGTCGGTGCCCTGATGGGCGCCGGGATTCTTCTCGAGCGAGGCGACGACGAAGCGCACCGTGTTGGACGGGATCGCGAAGCCGATGCCTTGCGCGTAGGCCGATTTCACCGTTGATTGATTCATCCCAATCACGCGCCCGTCGATGTCGATCAGCGGGCCGCCGGAGTTGCCGGGGTTGATCGGGGCCGACGTCTGCAGCAAGCCTTTGAAGTCGATCTCGCCGCCGTTGTCGGTCGGAATCGGCTCCTCGCGGTTTATCGCGGAAACCACGCCGACGGTCACCGTCCCCTCGAGCGTCAGCGGCTCGCCGATGGCGATCGCCCACTGTCCCTGCTCGAGCTGCGTGGAGTCGGCCAGGTCGAGCGGCGGGGGCAACTTCGCGTAGTTGTCGACCTTGATGAGGGCGACGTCGGCGGCGACGTTATACGCGACGACGTGCGCCGGCACGTGATCGCCGTTGGCGAAGACGGCGGTCAGCTTGGTGATTTTTCCACCCGAGGGTGGATTGACGACGTGCGCGTTCGTAACGATGTCGCCGCGCGAATCGATCACGAAGCCGGATCCGGAGGCTTCACCTTTGTACGGCTGCACGATGCCCGGACCGCCGCCTTGGCCGCCGAAGAACTGTTGGAAGAACGGATCGGCCGGAACGACCTCTTGCCCGTTCACTTCTTCGGTGATGGCGACGACCGAGGACTTCGTGCGCTTGACCGCGCTGACGATGCGATCTTGATCGCTTACGCCGCTCAACGGCACAGCCGCCATGGCCGGTGGCGTGCGATCGGGCCCCATCGCGCCGCCAAAGTGGGAACTCGCATAGAGCATCATGACGAAACTGCCGATAACGGCGCCCACCAGCCCGACGATAACGGTGGGGAGCAATCGATTCTTTACCATTCCTTAATTTCCACAAAAAGCTTAGTTGGACTCATCTACCCAGGTAACGCAAAAAAGTCGCAAATAGTGTCGCTCACGACCAAACCGTCCCGCAGGCGAATCACGCGGCGGGCCTTGCGAGCGATCTGCTCGTCGTGGGTCACCACGATAATCGTGCGCCCGCTCTCATGGAGTTTGCTGAAGAGGCCCATAATTTCCTCACCGGTCTTGGAGTCGAGGTTGCCGGTCGGCTCGTCGGCCAGCAGCACGGCCGGGTCGTTGATCAGGGCCCGGGCGATGGCGACCCGCTGCTGCTCGCCCCCCGAGAGCTGGCTTGGCTGGTGGCGGCCGCGTTCGCCCAAGCCGACCTGCTCGAGCGCCCGCTGAGCGAGCGCCTGTCGCTGCTTGGCCGGTACGCCGGCATAGAAGAGCGGCAGGGCCACGTTGCGCAGGGCGTCCGTGCGCGCCAACAAGTTGAAGCCTTGGAAGACGAAGCCCATTCTTCGCAGGCGGACTTCCGCCAGCGCGTTGTCATCGAGTTTGGAGACCTCAACGCCGTCGAGCACGTAGGTGCCGCTGGTCGGCGAGTCGAGGCAGCCGATCAGGTTCATCAGCGTCGACTTGCCCGAGCCCGAGGGGCCCATGATCGCGACGTACTCACCCCGCTCGATGACGAAGCTGATGCCGTGCAGCGCCGGCACCCTCAGCGGTCCGTTCACGTAGGTCTTGGTGATCTCGCGCAGCTCGATGGCGCGCTCACTCATAGCGAAGCGCCTCAATGGGATCCAGGCCGGCCGCGCGATAGGCGGGATAGGTGCCGAACGCGAGCGTGATCGCGGCCGCGAAGAGCGACGCCAGCAGCACCGAGGAGAGCCACGGCACGGGCACGATTACGCCCGAGATCTTGACGATGTACTGCGTGTTGATCCACCAGCCGATCGCGATCCCCGCCAGCGTCCCGAGCGCGCACCCGGTGAACGTCAGAATGGCAGCTTCAAAGAAGAACTGCGCCATTACTTGAGCGCGCCGGGCGCCGATCGCTTTACGGATGCCGATCTCCCGCGTCCGCTCGGTGACCGAAACCAGCAGGATGTTCATGATCCCGATCCCCGAGACGACCAGCGAGATCGCCGCGATCACGCCGACGATCAGCGTCAACGCATCGAAGACCCGCGCGGCCAGCTTGGCGAGGAAGAAATTGTCGAAGGTCTGGTAGGAGAACTTTCCGTTCTTGAGCTGCCGCAGCGCGCTCTTGACGGCGTCTTCGGTGGCTGCGATCTGGCCGATGTCGGCGATCAAGACCAAGACTTCGTAGCTGTTGCGCTCGGGAAGAAAGTGCCGCTCGAAGGTGGTGTACGGCAGATAGATATCGGAGCCGAAGTTATAGTTTTGCGCGCCGCTGGGCGGCTTCGCTAGGACGCCCACGACCTGGCACTCCACCGAGCCGGCGCGGACCGTCGTGCCGACCAGCGAGCCGCCGCCGGGCGCGAGCTGCTGCGCGGCGTTCGCCGATAAGATGCAAACGCGCGCCGCGTCATCGACCTCTGCCTGCGCGATCAGCCGTCCCTGCGCGATCGGCTGCGAAAAGAACTCGGGCTGCGCGCCGGTCGGCCCGACGACGAGCTGCGCGGTGTTGTGACCGACGCGCGACAGCAGCGTCAGCTGCCAGTAGGGAATCGCCAGCCGAACGTTCGGGATCGATTGCAGCTGGTCGACCTCGGCGAAGCTCACCGCCTGCGCTTCGCTGAAGCCGTTTTGGTTGTTGGGATAGACCAAGAACGTGTAGTTGCTGAAACCCTGGAAGATGCCGGTCGTGGCGCCGGTCATCGCGTGTCCCAGGATCTGGATCGCGATGACCGCGCCGACGCCGACGACCAGACCCGCCAGCGATAACGCGGTTCGCAACCGGTTGGCCGAGAGCGTCGCCAGCGCTTCGAGCAGGTACGTCACGCTCGCAGAGCCTCGACCGGATCGAGCCGGCTGGCGCGCGCCGCCGGATAGACGCCGAACGTCAGCCCGACGCCGAGCGAGAAGAGAAAGGCGTAGATGACGACCGTGGTCCACGGTATCGCGATCGGACCCAACGTTCGCTCGAGAGCGTCCTTGGCCAGCGCGATGGCGCCGATGCCGAGCAGGAGTCCGGCGGCTCCGCCGATCAGCGACAGGAAGCCGGCCTCGGTGAGAAACTGCGCGACGATCTCCGCGCGCCGCGCGCCGATCGATTTGCGAATACCGATCTCCCGCGTCCGTTCGGTCACCGCGACGAGCATGATGTTCATGATGCCGATGCCCGCGACGAGCAGCGAGATCGCGCCGATCGCGGTTAAGCTGACGGCGATAACGTTGATGATCTTCTGCTGCTGCAGCAGCTGTTCGCGGATGCTGTCGATGCGGTATTTCGCGTAGGCGCCGTGCGCGTGCGTCAGCGTCGCGAGCGTCGCCGCGCGGGCCGCGTCCTC
>JASHXG010000200.1 GCA_030043675.1 Vulcanimicrobiota bacterium | reverse complement strand
CGTCGTCAGCCAAAACACCGCACAGGTCGGCATCACGAACTGGAACCTGACCACCGGCGGATTCGCCTTTTTGGCGCTGGCGGCCGCGCGCGCCCAGGCAGAACAAGCCGCAAACACGTTGGCCAACACCGAAGATCAGATCGCAACCACCGTCTCCAACTCGTTCTATACGATCGTGCAGCGGCAAGCGATCGTCGAGGTCGATCGCTCGGCCCTCAACTACCAAAACGCGCTCACCGAGCTCGCCCGAGTGAAAGTCAAAGCCGGCGTCGCAGCCGGCGTTGACGTGCTTCAAGCGCTGACGTCTGCGGCGAAGAGCGAATCGTCGCTGGTCGCCGATCGCGCCGCGGTCGACGATGCGAGCGAAGCGCTCGCGCAGCAGATCGGTGCGCCCCTGCAAACTCAGTTCGCGACGCCGAACGTCGTCCCGCAGCCGCCCTTGCCCCATGGCAGCGTCAACGCGCTGGTCTCGATCGCGCAGGTCAGTCGCCCCGACATCGCCGCGGCGCGCGAATCCGTTCTCGCCGCCACCTACACGCGGCGCGGCTGGAACGTCGAGCTCTATCCGCAGGTCTCGATCTCGGCCGCGCTCGGCAATCAGTTCTCGCCGACCAATGCCGTCTTTCTTCAAAACGACCTTAACGAGGAGTGTCTCGCCGAGAACTTGCCGCCCAACTGCTTGGGCATCGTTTCGCGCGGCTCGGCCGGCTTCTGGTATCTGCAAGCGATCTCTACGTTCACGCTGCCTCTGATCGATTACAACGCTCGCCATAGCGAGCGCGTGAACGATGATGCTCAGCTTTCCTCGGCGCAACGCACGCTCGACCAGACGCAGCTGCAGGCGGAGCTCGACGTGCGCCAAAGTTATCGGGCGGCGGCGACGGCGCTCGCCCAGCTGGCATGGGCCAAGCAAGAAGCGGCCTATGGAACCGAGTCGGCCCGCATCGCGCAGCTGCAATATAAAGCGGGAGTGAAGACGATTTTCGACGTGCTCCAAGCACAGCAGGCCGCGCAATCGGCCCAAACCGACGACGTGACGGCACGCGTGAACTACGTCGATGCCGTGGTCAAGCTGCGCGTTTCGCTGGGGACGTTTAGCCCGCAGAGCGCCGTTGCGGACCTCTGAGGCGCGATGAAGCGCATTCGCAATCTCGTCATCGTCGTGGTCGCGCTGGCGTTGGTCGTGGGCCTCGCGGTCGGACTCGAACGCAACCGCACCAAGACCCCCGTGACGGTCCAGCGCGTCAGCCTAACGACCTTCTCCGTGAAGCTGCCCGAGAGCGGCGTGCTGCAGCGGCCGCACACCGAGACGATTCCGGCGCTCGTCGCCGGCAACATCGCGCGGATGTACGCACGCGCCGGCGAGGACGTCCGTGCCGGCCAGCTGCTGGCGACGATCTACAACCCAACCCTCGAATATTCGGCCGCCGGCTCGCGAGCCGACTACCTCTCGGCCAACGCTAACGTCGACCTGGCGCGCGTTCAAGAGCGCAACGCCAGAGTCGGCTACCAAGGGCAGGTCGAGACCGCCAAGTCAAACTACGACGAGGTTCAGCGCATCTACGACGCCGACGCGCAGCTCTACAAGAACCAAGCGATTCCGCGCCAGCAGCTCGATCAGGACAAGGCAAAGCTCGATCAAGCCAAAGTGGCCTACGACCAGGCGGTCGCGCAGCTGAAGCTCGGTGCGGTGACGAGTTATTCCGGCGATAGCATCCAGTATGCGATTGCAGCGGCCCAAAAAGCCCGCATCATCGACGATCAAAATCAGCAGCAGCTGGCCTTTACGCGCATCGTCGCGCCCTTCGACGGCATCATCCAAACGGTCGCATCGCAGACGAGCGATCAGCTAAGGCCGATCCAAGCCGGCGACGCCGTCACGGCCGGCCAGGCGCTCTTCACGATCGCGCAGGGTCATACGTTCATCGTTCGCACCAAGGTGGACGAGCAGGACATCGCCCGCGTTCAAGTCGGTCAAGGCGCGATCGTGAGCGGCGAGGACTTCAGCGGCGCGACCTTCCCCGGCCGCGTGGTGGCGATCGCGCCGACGGCGCAGAAATCCGACGACCCTTCGGCCACGACCAAACAGGTGCTGACCGTCATCGCGCTTCAACGCATCGCGCCGTTCATGCGCGATGGCATGTCGGCCGACGTCGACATTCTCACGACCGTGCTCCACGACGTCCTAACCGTCCCAAACGGCTCGATCGTCAGCGGTGCGAAGGGCCGCAAGTACGTCTGGGTCGTCGCGAGTCGAACGGTTTCCAAGCGAGCCGTTACGGTCGGCAAGAGCAACGAGACCTCGAGCGTCGTGCTCAGCGGGCTGCGCCCTGACGAATCGGTCGTGCTCGCGCCGCCGGCGACGTTGGCGCAGGGCGCGGCGGTGACGATCGCGACGCCGAGCCCCTCGCCTTCGCCTATTTAGAGAGCACGTCGCGCGGATGCGGTATCTCGAGTACGTGCGTGAAGCGCTCGACGCGTTGATGCGCAACAAGACGCGTTCCTTTCTGACGCTGCTGGGGATGGTGATCGGCGTGGCCGCGGTCGACGCGGTCTATGGTCTGAGCGTGGGGGCAGCCAAGGCAATCAACGCCTCCTTCCTCAGCGGCTCGGATCCGTCGCTGGTCGTTTACGTCGATCCCAAGCAAGCGGATCCGGATGCCGCGCTCCTGAGCTATCGCGACTCCGACCTGGTGGCCGCCAACTCCGGCGACGCGATCGTGCGCGTCGTCCCCTTCTACAGCTACTTTCTTTCCAGCCAGAGCAGCCGCTACGTGAACGCGCGCAACGGCAATAAGAAGGTAGCGGCGTTGGCGTTTTCCTGGCAGGCCGACGATCCCGGCCTCAAGCTGCTGGCCGGAAGCGGCTTCAGCGATGACGAGGTCGCATCCGGTGCGCACGTCGCGCTGATTTCGCAGGATCTCGCGATCCATCTCTACGGGAGCGAACAGGCGGCGATCGGACAGGCCCTGACCGTGAACGGATCCCGCTTCGAGATCGCGGGCGTACCCGACCCCAACGACGGCACCGGCGGCAAAGGCTACTTCGGCGGCTCGTACTACTTCATTCTGCCGTACACGACGTTTCATGCCTTCGCACCGGGTTCGATCGACGGACTGTTGATCTGGACGCAATCGGCGCAAACTGAGGACGCGGCCCGCGCGGCGACGCTCGCGACGCTGACGCACGCGCACGGCGCCTATGCCAAATATCGCATCGACAGCATCCGCGAGCAGCTCCTGCAACAGCAGAAGATCATCAACGTGATCGCCGTCAGCCTTACCGCGATCGGCGCGATCTCGCTGCTCGTTGCGGGCATCGGCATCATGAACATCATGCTCGTCGCGGTGACCGAACGCACGCGCGAGATCGGGATTCGCAAATCGATCGGCGCGCGGCGCGCGGAAATCGTCGCGCAGTTTCTCACCGAGGCCGGCTTCCTGTCGCTGATCGGCGGAGCCGCCGGACTACTGCTCGGCATCGGCGCCATCGCGCTGGCCCAGGACGCGCTCGAGCGGACGTTGGGCCCGATCGCGATACCGTGGTCCACGGTCGTTATCTACGCCTTCCTCTTCTCGCTCGGCGTCGGGCTGAC
>JASHXG010000199.1 GCA_030043675.1 Vulcanimicrobiota bacterium | reverse complement strand
TCAGGTGAAGCATGAGATTCTCGAGGGGCGAGACGTGCTGTGGGCGTTGAGTCACGATCCGGCGGTGCGCGAGTACATGCGCCCGCCGCACGGCCGCTACACCGAACGCACGCTGCGCGTCGCGCAGGACCTCGGCTATTCGGTCGTGCTCTGGACCGACGACAGCGGCGATTGGCGGTCGGTCACCGTGCCACATCTGGAGCATCACTTGGTGGCGCACGCGACCGCGCCCGAGATCGTGCTGCTGCATAGCGGCAAGCTCGAGACGATCGAGGCGCTGCCCTACGTCGTGGAGCGGTTCAAGAAAGCGGGGTATCGCTTCGTTACGGTCGGCGAGCTGCTCAAAGAAGTGCAGGTCAACGATCTCAACCATCCGTTGCGCCACGGCGTCTGATCCTTGCCGCGCCAGATCATCGACACCGAGTCGAGCCGCCCGGCCTACGTCCGGCGGCGCACGCGGCGTCTGCTCGTGACGCTTCTCATCGTAATTTTACTCGCGCTCGCCGGCTGGCTGCTGGTCCGTCACATGGCGGGCCAGGAAAGTTCCCAGGCCCGGGGAACCACGCACCCGGCCTTCTTCGTACCTGACCAGAAAGGGGTCCCCGGCGCCGGAGAGACGTCGGGGGTAAAGCATGCTGCCTAGGGTTTCCGCAGGGTTTCTGTTATTGATTTTGGCTGTTGCTATTGCGGCATGCAGTCGCCTCGGCAATACGACCGGCATCAACGTCGGCCCGGACTTCCCTTCCAAGACCCTCTACGCCACCAATAGCAACCAGAATGCGATCAGCATCTATTCTAATGGATCGAAGAGCGGCAGCGGGCCCTCCTACCAGATCGGCGGCGGAAGCACGACCCTCAACGGTCCGCAGTACCTGGCCTTCGACCGCGTTCAGAATCTATGGGTAACCAACTACAATCCGGCGACCGACGCCGCGCTCCTCATTCAGTTCCAAGCACTCGCCACCGGAAACGTGGTGCCGCTGACCTCGGCCGCGATTTCCGGCCGCCCGCGCGGCATCGCGATCACGCCCAGGCTGCCGAGCCCCGAACCGTCGAGCTCGTCCAGCCCGATCCCAAGCATCATGGTGATCGCGGACGTCGATCCGACGACCAAGTATCCGAGCCAGTTGCTGCTCTTCACGACCGGCGCCTCGTCGCCGTATCAAGAGATTGCGGGGCCAAAACCGTCCCTGAACATTCCGAGCGGCGTGGCGATCGATCATACCGGCCACATCTACGTCACCAATCTTATAGGCAGCACGGTGAAGCAGTTTATGCTGCCGACGCCGTCGCCGACGCCCAAACCGACGCCGACCGTCTCGCCGACGCCGACGCCCTCGCCCACGCCAAGCGTCTCTCCAACTCCGACGCCGACGCCCACGCCGACGCCGACGCCGATCAACATCTTCCCGCTCTTCACGCTCACCGCGAAGAACGAGGTCCACACGCCGACCGGCGTCACGCTCGACACGGCCGGCAATATCTACATCGCCGATCAAGGCGTGCGCGGCGCCAGCTGCAACTCGAACGAAGGACCGGCGATTCTGGTCTTCCCGCCCTTCGACAAGAAGATCCCTTACACCAAGCCGATTCGCAAGATTTACGGATGCGCCACGCTGCTGAATGCGCCGACCGACGTCAAGGTCAACTCGGCAGGCGTGATCTATGTCGCGGATTCCACGGCGGCCGGAACCGGCGTCATCTACATCTTCCCGGCGGGCTCGGGAACGCCCGGCCATCAAAACATCGTGCCCACGAACTACCACTCGCCCGGAACCGTAACGGGAATCGGTATCGTGCCGTAAGGACGGCTCCATGGCTTTCATAAAATCTATCATCGACGGCAACGAGCGCGAAGTTGCTCGGCTGCGTCGCACGGCCCGCGCCGTCAACGCATTTGAGCCGGAGATGGAGGCGCTCTCGGACGCCGATCTGCAAGCCAAGACCGCAGAGTTCCGCAACCGGCTCGAGCAAGGCGAATCGCTCGATGCGATGCTGCCGGAGACCTTCGCGGTGGTCCGCGAGGCCGGGCGGCGTACCATCGGAATGCGCCACTTCGACGTGCAGATCATGGGCGGTCAGGTGCTCTACGAAGGGCGGATCGCCGAGATGAAGACCGGCGAGGGCAAGACGCTCGTCGCGACGCTGCCGGTCTATGCTCGCGCGCTGGAAGGGCGCGGCGTGCACGTCGTCACGGTCAACGACTATCTGGCCCGGCGCGACGCAGAGTGGATGGGGCCGATCTATCAGTTCCTCGGGCTGAGCATCGGAGTCATTCAGCACGGCCTGGATTCGGCGCAGCGCCGCGCAGCCTATAACTGCGATGTTACATACGTCACCAACAACGAGGTCGGCTTCGATTACCTGCGCGACAACATGGCCTGGCAGGTCGAGGACTTGGTTCAGCGCGAGCTCTACTTCGCGCTCGTCGACGAAGTCGACTCGATCCTTATCGACGAAGCGCGCACGCCGCTCATCATCAGCGGGCCGTCGCAAGAATCGACGGAGCTGTACGAAAAATTCGCCCAAATCATCCCGCGCTTGCGCAAAGACGAGGACTTTACCGTCGATGAGAAGGCGCACGCGGTGCCGATTACCGAAGCCGGCGTCGCCCGCGTCGAGAAGATGCTGGGCGTCCAGAATCTCTACGACCAGCGCAACATCGAGCTCACGCACCAGCTCAATGCGGCGTTGAAGGCCTGGAATCTCTTTCACCGCGACCAGCAGTACATCGTCAAGGACGGCGAGGTGATCATCGTCGATGAGTTCACCGGACGTCTCATGTATGGCCGGCGCTACTCCGACGGCATCCATCAGGCGATCGAAGCCAAGGAAGGCATCAAGGTCCGCGGCGAGGACCAGACGCTGGCGACGATCACGTTCCAGAATCTCTTCCGGCTCTACGATCACCTCGCCGGCATGACCGGCACCGCCAAGACCGAGGAACGCGAGTTCCGCGACATCTACGGTTTGGACGTGGTCGTCATCCCGACGAACATGCCGATGATCCGCAAAGATCAATCCGACATCGTCTACAAGTCGGAGAGGGCCAAGTTCGATGCGGTCGTCGACGAGATTATCGCCGAGCACAGCAAGGGCCGCCCGGTGCTGGTCGGCACGCGCTCGATCGAGAAGAGCGAGCTGCTCGCCACGATGCTGCGGCGCAAAGGCGTCGAGTGCAACGTTCTCAACGCCAAGTACCACGAGCAGGAGGCCGAGATCGTCAAAGACGCCGGCCAAGAGGGCCAGGTGACGATCGCCACCAACATGGCCGGCCGCGGTACCGACATCAAGCTCGGCGACGGCGTCGCGCGCAACGGCGGCTTGCACATCATCGGCACGGAGCGCCATGAAGCGCGGCGCATCGACAATCAGCTGCGCGGCCGCTCGGGGCGCCAAGGCGATCCGGGCTCGACGCGCTTCTACATCTCGCTGGAAGACGAGGTGATGCGCCTCTTCGGCGGCGAGCGCATGACGTCAATCATGGAGCGGGTCGGCTTCACCGACGAGCAGCCGATCGAGTCGGGCCTGGTGACCAAGTCGATCGAGCGCGCGCAAGGCAAAGTCGAGAATCACAACTACGAGACGCGCAAGCACGTCCTCGAGTATGACGACGTGATGAACAAACAGCGCGGCATCATCTATGCCGACCGGCG
>JASHXG010000198.1 GCA_030043675.1 Vulcanimicrobiota bacterium | reverse complement strand
GCGAGGTTTTGTACGGCATGCGGAACGCATAGACGTTCTCCGGACCCAGCGCTCGCGCGCACAGGAACGCAGTCACGGCCGAATCGACGCCGCCCGAGAGTCCCAGCACCGCGCGCGGGATTTCGCGCCGCACGAGAAGCTCGTCGCGCAGAAATGCGGTCAGCCATTGCGTCGTGACCGCAGCATCGATGCCGGGCTGGCCCGGTGTCGCCGCCGGAGCTTCAACGATCGGAAGCATCGCGCGCGCCTCGCGGCAATGGAAGCTCGTCGTCCAGCAAAAGGTCCGGGAGCGCGGCGCTCAAGTCGCCGAGCAGAGGAAGCCCCGCGCGGGCAAGCTCGATTTCGCGCAGGTCGAGTTCGGCGCGCACGATGCATGCTTCCAGCGGCGGCGCCGCGACGATGACTTCTCCGCGTGGATCGATCACGCACGAAGAGCCCGTCATGCCCTTGCCGCCCTCGAATCCCGTGAGTCCCGCGTAGATCACGTAGACGCCGTGCTCGATCGCGGCCTGACGCAACACTTCACGCCATTGCGTGATGCTGCTCAACTCTCGATCGCCCTCGATGCCGCGCCCGGGCGAGGCGCTCGGCACGATCAGGATGCGTGCCCCTTTGATCGCAGCCAGGGTCGGCACGATCGCGTGCCAGGCATCCTCGCAGACCAACATCGACATCCGGCCGAATCTCGTCTCGAAGACGCCAAGCTTGCGCCCGCGCGACAGGAAACGCTCTTCGTCGAAGACGCCGTACGTCGGTAGGAACATTTTACGATGCAGGTGCACGATTTGTTCGCTGCCGCGCTCCACGCGCAAGTAGATGGCGCTGTTGTAAAACGTGCCGTCGTCGTTTTCGTAGAATCCCGCCACGACATCGACCGTCCGCTCACCGCATGCCTCGCGCCACGCATCCGCCAGGTCGCGTGCAAAACGCGGCGCGCAAAGAGCCAGGTCGTAGACGGCGCCTTCGAGGAAGTAGCCGGTCAAGGCGGCTTCCGGAAAGACGATCAGGTCGGGCGGGTCGCTCGCCAGTTGAGCGAAGGCCTCGCCCGCTGCGCGTAGATTCTCGGCGTACCGGCCCTTGACGGGCTTCGTTTGAACGATCGCGACGCGCAAGCGGCGCGACGCCTCAACTTCAGGACACACTGGTCGCCAGCTCGAGCTGCTCATCGCCGGGGCGCTTCTTGCCCAGCTGGGCTGCGCAGAGCTCGGCCGGATAAGTCCAAATTTCCGCCAACGTCGGGTGGAGGTGCGGTATGCGCATGAACTGATCGACCGTCGCACGATAGTTCATCGCGACGATCACCTCGTGAATCAGCTCCGAGCCCTGCGGTCCGATGATCGCGGCCCCGAGAATTCGCCCGTCGTTGGGGTCGGCCATCATCTTCACGAAGCCCTTGGTCTTGGCTAAGCATTGGGCCTTGCCGTGATCGGAAAAATCGTAGCGGCCTCGGACGTACGCGACTCCCTCGCGCTTGAGCTCCTTCTCGCGCATGCCGACCACCGCGACCTGCGGATCCGTGAAGATCGTGCCCGCGCTTACCAGACCGTACTCCGCCGTCTCGTTGCCATGCAGACACGCGTTGCGGGCCGCGACCTCGCCTTGATAAATAGCGACGTGCACCAGCATGTATTCGCCGGTTACGTCGCCAACGGCAAAAATGTTCGGTGAGGAGGTGCGGAGTGTTTCGTCTACCGTGATACCGGAAAGGCTTCCGTAGTCGACGCCGGCCTTCTCGAGGTCGAGGCCGTCGACGTCGGGTACACGGCCGTGTGCGAAGAAAATCTCGCTGGCCGCGGCTTCGCGTTCTTCGCCGCCAACCTGATAGCGCACGACCTTCATTGCGCCGCGGCGCTCTGCCGAGAGCAACGTGGTCCCGGTTACGACCTCGATCCCTTCCTCTCGAAAATACTCGGTCAGTGCGCTGCCGATGTCGTCGTCGGCCTCGGTGAGCAAGTGCGCGCTGCGAATCAAGATGGTGCTCTTCGAGCCCATCCGAGCGAGGAACTGTCCGAGCTCGCACGCCGTGTACCCGCCGCCTAGGACCACGACCGATTCGGGGACTTCCTCCAAGTCGAGCAAGGCGTCGGAATCGATGTACCCCGTCTGCACCAGTCCCGGAAGCGCGCTCTCCTGTAGTCGACTGCCGGTCGCCACGATGAACGACGCCGCTTCAAGCAGGAACTCATCCCCCACCGCGAGCTCGGTCGGCGAGCGAAAGCGCGCCGCGCCCGTGTAGAGCGGGAACTTCTCGATTCCGTCAATTCGGTAGTCGGCGAAATCCTTCACGAGCCGGCGTTTGCGCGCGGCGATGAAGGGCATGTCGGTCGAGAGTCCCTGCGCGTAGACGCCTAGCGCGCGCCTCACGCGCATCGAAGAGCGCATCGCTAGAAGCCAGGAGCGTTTTGCTCGGCATGCAGCCCCGGAGAATGCACAATCCGCCCAGCGGTCCCCGATCGACCAAAGCAACGTCGCAGCCGAAGTCACGCGCGGTGCAGGCCGCTGCATAACCGCCGGAGCCGGCGCCGACGACGACTAGATCGTGCGCGCGACGCTGCATCGTTGGGACTCGCGAGGGATTGGCACGCTATCGCCCGGCAGGGCGAGCACCGAGACGGTGAGTCGATTCGATAAACCGAACCGTTCCGCTGGAGTGAACCAGGATCGAGTGTGTTCGCGCTTGATTCCCAAAGAACCGTACGCCTCGCACTAAGTCGCCGTCGGTGATGCCGGTTGCACAAAAGACGACGTCGTCGCTAATCACCAAATCGTCGATCTCGAGTACGCGCTCGAGATCGCCGAATCCCATCTGCACCGCGCGTTCGGCTTCCTGCTGATTGCGGGGCACCAGACGCCCCATGAAGTTCCCGCCCAAACATTTGATGGCGGCGGCGGCCAGCACGCCTTCGGGCGCGCCGCCGGTGCCCATGGCGACGTGAATGCCGGTCGACTCGATCGCGGTCGCGATGCACGCGTCCACGTCACCGTCGGAAATCAGCCGAATGCGCGCCCCCGCGTCACGGACTTCGCGGATTAAATCCGCGTGTCTCGGGCGATCGAGGATGATTACGCAAACGTCGTTCATCGGCTTTTCGAGCGCGTTGGCGACCGCTTCGAGATTCTCGCGCACGGGTGCGTCGATGTGCACGTAGGGTGCAGCTTTCGAGCCGACGGCGAGCTTCTTCATGTACGTGTCCGGCGCGTGAAGCAGTCCGCCGCGCTGTGCGATTGCCATCACCGCGATCGCATTCGGCAGGCCATTGGCGACCAAGTTGGTCCCTTCGACCGGATCGACCGCGATGTCGACGGGCTCTCCGCCGCTCCCGACTTCCTCGCCGATGTAGAGCATCGGTGCCTCGTCGCGCTCGCCTTCCCCGATGACGATGCGCCCGGTGATCTCCATCTCGCCGAGCGCTTCGCGCATCTTCTCAACCGCCGCGGCATCGGCGGCGTCGCGTTCTCCGCGTCCCATCCAGCGCGATGCCGCGAGCGCCGCGCTTTCGGTGACCTTTACGAAATCGAGCGAGTGGACCGGGTGGTCCAGCACCGCGCGCGTTAATGGTCTCACCATGAGCCTGCTAGCCTACAAGGGAAGCGGCGCATTTCCTTTTAACAGGTCACGCCGTGTCTGCCAGCACGCGCCTCTTGCGCAGCCTTCCGCAGCCGTTCCACCTCGAGGATCTTCTGATCCCGGGCTGGGCCCCGGTCGTCGCGGTTAGCCTGGCCGGGCTCACGCTCGGCTTCTTTGCCTGGTACGCGTTGATCGTGCCGCTGCACCACGCAACCACGAGCGAGCTCGGACTTCTCTTGATCACGCCGGCCGGAATGGTTGCAACGCTGCTCGTCTGGATCGGCTACGCCCGCTACTTCGCGCAGCGCTCCGGCATCACGCTCGTACGATCGCTGCAGTACGACGCGCTGACGTGGATGCCGTTTCTGCTCCTTTGGCTTACCTTCGTCTTCGCCCAGCAGGTCGCGCTCAGCGCGCGCGTTTTTCTGATCGCGCTCTCTCTCTTCGCCATAGGCAAGGTCCTGATCTACGCGCGCTTCAACCAAACGGTCCGCGAGGTGCTTATCGACTTCGTGGCCACGCGCGTCGCCATCGTCGTCATCGCGGAGCTAGCGGCGGTCATCATCGGACAACGCGCCGGTACGCACGTCCAGGAATCCCAGAACGTGCTGTTGGCGGTCTGGGGACGCTGGGATGCGGTACACTATCTCGACATCGCGACGCAGGGCTACCAGGGCACCAATATGGCGTTCTTTCCGCTCTTCCCGCTCCTGATTCGCGCCGTCGGGTCGCTGGCCGGAAATCATTTGGTGGCGGGGCTGCTCATCTCCAACGTCTCGTTTTTCATCGCCCTGCTCTACCTCTATAAGCTGCTCCAATACGAATACGATCGGGCTGTCGCCCGCCGTGCAATTTTCTACGTATCGATTTTTCCGACGTCGGTCTATTTTAATGCCGTTTACACCGAGTCGCTCTTTTTCATGCTCACGGTCGCGTCGTTCTATTACATGCGAGCGCGGATGTGGTGGGTCGCCGGACTTTTAGGTTTCTTTGCCGCGCTGACGCGCGTCGAGGGCGTGCTGCTGATCGTACCGTTCGTCATCGAATGGTTCGGCCGCTACCGCGCGGCGCCGATCCGCGGACTATACAACCTCATCCCGGGCGCCTTCATTCCGCTGGGCCTGGCGCTGTACATGGCTTACCTCTGGGTCCTGACCGCCGACCCGCTCTATTTCTCGCACGTTCAGATTCATTGGAATCGGCATCTCGCGTGGCCATGGGTCAGTATCATCAACGCCTTTACGAAGCTCGGTCACGCGACCAACGGAACCGTCGTCGCAACACAATCGCTCGAGATCGCCTTCACCGCGTTGATCATCGCCGTGCTCCTGGGCGGATGGCATAGCCTTCGCACGTCGTACATCGCCTACATGGCGCTCTCGCTTCTCATCCCGATGTCCACATCGAATCTCATGTCGATGCCGCGTTTTGCCCTCGTACTCTTTCCGATGTTTGCAATCATGGCGCGCTGGGGCGAGCGTCCCTGGGTCAACAACGTGATCCTCGCCTTCTCGCTTCCGCTGCTTGGACTTTTTACGGTTCTATTTACCAACTGGTACTGGGTTGCCTAAAGTGGCTTCACCGAAGGCGCTTACCTCGCTTATCAACCGGCGCGGTGTGCGTCAGTTTGCCAAGTTCGGCCTGGTGGGCGCGTCGGGGTTCGTCGTCAACCTGATCGTCTTTACGCTCCTCCAGCGCGTCATCCCCGATCACGCGCGCCCGCTGCAGTATAACGTGATCTATACGATCGCGTTCCTTAGCGGTGGCGTCTCCAACTATTACTTCAATCGCATCTGGACGTTCCGGTCGACGGGTCACGCGGTACGCGAGGGCGCGAAGTTCTTGACCGTTTCCGCCCTGGCACTCGTCGTTGGGCTCATCGTCTCCGCGCTGGTCAGCCCTTGGCTCGGCCACGGGCACCGGACGTGGTTCCTCGGGACGATCGCCGGCATCTTCGTAAATTTCTTTGTCAACAAGTACTGGACGTTCCGTCACGTCCGATAGCACAGTATCGCGTTATTACTGGGGCGTCGCGCTTCTCGCGATTGCGCTCATCGGACTGGCGCTACGCCTGCACGGCATCGGCAACCCGATCCTGGATCATCCCGGCTGGCGTCAGGGCGACACCGCCGCGATCGCCCGCAACTTCGCGCGTCTGCAATTCAACATCCTGTACCCGCAGACGATCTATAACGGGCCCCCGCCCAACTACGTCGAGCTCGAACTTCAGATCGTGCCCTTTCTGGCCGCGTCGCTTTACAAGCTCTTTGGGGTTCACGAGATCTTCGGACGTCTCATCACGCTGGGATTCAGTCTGGCGACGATCGCCGCGATTGCCTACTTCGCGCGCTGGCTTTTTGGTAGCCGCGCCGCGGGCGCGGTTGCCGCGCTATTCTACGCGATTTTTCCGGGAAGCGTTTATTACGGCCGAACCTTCACGCCCGACGGTGCGATGGTCTTCTTCCTCACCGTGGCGCTTTACGCGGCGGCGCGATACTTGCTCGAGGAGCAACCGCCGTTCGGCTGGGCGCTAGGCCTCGCCGTCACGCTCTTGAGCGTCGCCTATCTCGCGAAACCCGTGGCGGTGATCGCCCTCGCGCCGGTTCTCGGTCTCGTCTGGGAGCGGACGCGCCGCCCTGGGCGCACGTCCTGGAGTGCGATCGGAGTTTTGCTCGCGGTCCCGCTCCTCGTTCTCTGGCTCTATGACCGCCGAGTCGCTTCTTACGCGGAGTGGCATTGGACGAGCGGGATCACGGAGCTTCACGTTCTTCCTGCGCTCGCGGCCGCATTCGGCAGCCCTGGGGCCTTTGCGGCAAAGGCGTCGCAGTTCTGGCTTGCCATCGGCATGCTGCGCGCAACGATGCTCGGGAATCTCTCCTTCTTACTCGCGGTCGTGAGCTTTGCGGCGCTGCCGTGGATCGCTGCACGCAGCAAGGCGCTGCTGTGGGGATGGCTCCTGGGCGGCTTGGCCTACATCTACGTCGTCGTGACCGTCGAGCGGGTCGATTACTACTTGCTTGCGCTACTTCCCCTCTGCGCCTTGGCAATCGGCGGTGCGGCCGCGCGCTTCGTGGCGGAGGTTCGACGCTCCGAGTTGGCTCCCACTGCGCGCTATGCACTGCTCGGCCTCGTCCCCTTCGTCGCCGTCGTGGCGCTGTTGCTGGTCCGCGCCCCGATCGCGGGCTACTACGAGTACAACGAAGAAGCGTATCTCAACGCGCGGTATCTCGATCGCACGCTCGACCCGAATGCCTTGGTCGTCATCGGTCACTACGGGCCCGACGTCCAGTATTACATCGATCGCTTCGGCTGGGAGGAGGATCCCGCGCTATGGACGCCCTTCGA
>JASHXG010000197.1 GCA_030043675.1 Vulcanimicrobiota bacterium | reverse complement strand
CATCGAGGAAGGCGGCATGCCGAAATACGTCAAGGACAAGGCGCGAAACGTCAACGAGATCATGCTCACCAACATTCGCAAGGCGTACGACGCAGGCGTGCGCATCGCCGGCGGCTCAGATGCCGGCACGCCCTACAATTATCACGAGAACTACGCAATGGAGGTCGAGTTGATGTGGTCGCTGCTCGGCATGACGCCGCAGCAGGCACTGCATGCTGCGACCGCCGTCGCCGCCCAGCTGATCGGTCTGCATCGCGGCCTGGTCGCGATCGGCGAGCCTGCCGATCTGCTGCTGCTCGATCGCGATGCGGGCAAGGACGTGCGGTCGCTGCAAGATCCACAGCTCGTTCTCAAAAGCGGCGTGATTCAGTGACAAAAATGCGCTATCATTCGCTCATGCGCAACGTTTTGTACTTAAGCATCTTAATGCTCGCCGTTGCATTCACCGTTGCATCACGCTTAGGCGGCTCGCCGGTGTTGGCCGCGACGCCGCTGCCGCCCGGAGATCCGGTCGCGGGCAGTCCGATCCGCCACGTCATCGTGCTGGTGCAAGAGAACCGCAGCTTCGACAACCTCTTTGCCGCTTCAATCCTCGCGCACGGCGGCCCCTATCCCGGCGCCAACACCTCCCAGACGACGACCGTGGACGGCACGAGCGTTACGCTCAAAGCCGTTCCGTTCGAATATCCCGCCGACCCGAGCCACAGTCACCTTTCGCTGCTGGGCGAATGGGACGGCGGCAAGATGGATGGCTTCGCAAAGGATTACGTGACGACGGTTCTCGGGATCCCCAAGCCGCCGCCGGGCTTTGCATACGCCTACCTTCCTGCTACCGAAACGACCATCTATCACCTCCTCGCCGCGCGCTACGCGCTCGCCGACGAGAACTTCGCGACCCGGCTGGTCCCGACGTTTCCAAGCCACTACACCCTCGCAACCGGTCAGAGCCGCATCGCGGGAAATCCGAATGACACGATCTGGGGCTGCGACTCCAAGCCGGGAACGACGGTTCCGATCTTCGGCGAGGGCGAAAGCATCATTCGCCCAGGCGTCTTTCCGTGCTTCGATCAACTGACGATCGGCGAAGTGCTCGATGCGCATAACGTGAGCTGGAAATACTACACTGGCGCATACAACAACATCAGCGATCCGGCCGTCAACATCTACGATGCGTTTCGAAAGATCCGGTATGGCCCCGATTGGGAGCGCAACGTCATCACGCCTTCGGGAACGATTCTGAGCGACATCCACAACTGCCGCCTCTCGCAGGTCTCGTTCGTGATGCCGAACTGGCTCGATTCGGATCATGCCGGGAACCTGAGCGCGGGCGGCCCCGGCTGGGTCGGCTCGATCTATCTAGCGATCGTCCAGAGCCAGCACGCCGCGCCGGCCTGCAACTACTATAAGGATACGGCCATCCTCCTCACTTGGGACGATTCGGGCGGCTGGTACGATCACGTGCCCCCGCCGCCCGGCCCGAGCGGCACGAGTTGGGGTTTCCGCATCCCAATCCTGGCAATCTCGGCGTGGGCGCGTTCGAACTACGATCCGCAGCATCCCAACGCAACGCCCTACGTCTCGCACACGCGTCGCGAATCAACCTCGATCGTCAGGTTCATCGAAAAGAATTGGGCGCTCGGAAACATGGGCCAGCGCGATGCGACCGACGACGACCTCAGCGATCTATTCGATTACACCCGCGCCGCGCCCGTGCCGTCGTTCTCCGAAGTGTCGATGGAGAATCTCATTCGGCGCACGCACTTCAATCTTGCCGTCGCTGAGGGAAATAATCACGTCGTTGACGACGATCGTTAGGTGGACCTGAAGGGGCTGCGCTTGGCGGTGCTGGCGGCGATCGCGTGGCCGGCGCCGCCGCCCGGTTACGGCCCTTGGGAGCAAGTCGCGTTCGATATCGCCGACGGGATGCGCCGTCGCGGCCTCGACGTGACGCTGTTCGCGAGCGGGGATTCGCGTTTCGAAGGGAGACTCGTTTCGGTCGTGCCGGTCGGCCTCAATGAGGATCCGGCGCTCGACGGCGAGGTCTTCACCGCGCTGCACATCGGCGAGCTGTTCCGCCGCGCGCAGCACTTCGATCTAATTCATAACAACTTCGATTGGAAGCCGCTTACCTACGGGCTCGCTTCGACGGCACCGCCGCTGCTGACCACGATCCACGGCTTCTCGTCGCCGCAGATTCTGGCAGCGTATTATGCTTGCGCCGCGCGCAGCTTCTACTGCTCGATCTCAAATGCCGATCGCGATCCCGGCCTAGAGTACCTTGCAACCACCTACAACGGCATCGATCCCAAGGCGTTTACCTTCAGCGCCAAGGCAGGCGATTATCTCGTCTTCCTCGGCCGCTTCCACCCCGAGAAGGGAGCCCATCTCGCGATCGAGATTGCCCGGCGCGCCGGCGTACGGTTGAAGATGGCCGCGATCCCGCACGACGACGCATATTTTCGCGAGGAAGTGGCCCCGCACATCGACGGCGACCGCGTGCAGTTTCTCGGCGCGGTCGAACGCGAAGCTCGCGACGAGCTGCTCTCGAACGCGTTGGCGCTGGTGCACATGACGACGCGTCCCGAACGCTTCGGGCTGACGCTGATCGAAGCCATGGCCTGCGGAACGCCGGTGCTCGGCGCGCGCATGGGATCGATTCCCGAGATCGTCATCGATGGCGTCACCGGATTCCTGTGCGACGGCGTCGAGGACGCGGTCGTCCGGGTTCCGGCCCTCGCGTCGCTGGATCGGCGGGCTTGCCGGGCGCTGGTCGAAGCCGAGTTCACGGTGGACCGCATGGTCGATCGCTACATTTGCGCCTACGAAGAAGCGCTGCGCTTGCGCCTACCGCCGCCGCCAAGTGAGAGCGTGCGGCGCGCACGCGAGCATGACTGGTGGGATCGTCCGATGGCGTATACCACGATCCCGCCAAAACCACAAAGCCTAGAGCTGGGTTCGTGAGCCCGGCGCCTCGGCCCGATTACTCGCATCGCACGCTCTTCGAGAAACTCGGCGTGCGCTCTGACGCGCATGTTGCCGTTCAGGGCGATCACGATCCCGAGTTTCTCAGCCGCCTGCGCGCGCAGGTCGCGAAGGCGGCGTCAGCCTCGCTGCGCGCGCGCTACGACCTCGTGTTCGTGAGGGTCGACGCACCGCGCGATCTGGCGCGCATCAGTCGCGCCGCAGCGCATCTGCGGTCGAACGGCGCGCTCTGGGTCTTCCACCCCAAGGGCCGGGGTGCGCACCCGAGTGCCGCCGACGTCCGCGCCGTGGGCCTGGCAGCGGGACTGGTCGACAACAAGATCTGCGCTTACACGGCTTCCCACACCGCGCTTCGCTTCGTCATCCCGCTGACCAAACGTTAGCATCCTTCGACAGGCTCAGGATGACACTGGGAGAGGCATAACTAGGCTTCCCAGTGCAGCTTTGCGAGCGCCGTACGAGCGCGCTCGATGGCAGCCTCATCGATCGGACCGTCGACCAGCATCGTAAAATGGCCCATCTTGCGCCGCGCAACCGCATGGCGCTTGCCGTAGACGTGCAGCACGATCGCCGGATCGCTCAGGAGTTCGGGAACGCCGTCTAGTCGATCGCCCCGGCCATCGCCCAGAATGTTCATCATGATGGCGTTGCTGAGCATACGTGGCGGCGAGAGCGGAAGGTCGCAGATCGCGCGGACCTGCTGCTCGTACTGCGAACATTGTGTCACGTCGATGGTGTAGTGTCCGCTGTTGTGCGGACGCGGCGCAATCTCGTTGACCAACAGTTCGTCGTTCGACGAGAGGAATAACTCGACGCAGTAGGTGCCGACGATGGCCAAACGGCGCCCGATCGTCG
Organism: Vulcanimicrobiota bacterium; assembly: GCA_030043675.1. GTDB lineage: Bacteria > Vulcanimicrobiota > Vulcanimicrobiia > Vulcanimicrobiales > Vulcanimicrobiaceae > Cybelea. Next base: position 2,413 of record JASHXG010000197.1, on the reverse strand, counting down.
CCGCCATCTCGCGCGCCTCTGCCGCGATCGACGGATCGACCCGCGCCGGCGCGATCGTCATCGCGAGGATCCCCCGATCGTGCGTATTCTCCGCAACCGGATAGGCGACGCTTCGGTCGTGCGAATCGCGCGTCGCAATCACGCTCAGCTCCTTGCGCAGCGGGATCAGCCGCTCGAAGATCAGCTCGGCGGCGCTCGCCGCGGCGAGCGCCGCTTCGGCCTCTCTCGTCGATTCGACGCGCCACTGGCCCTTGCCGTCGTATCCGCCGAGCACCGTTTTGAGCACCGCGGGAAATCCAACCGTGCGCACCGCCTCCGCGAGGTCTTCCGGCGCGCGAATGGGCACGAACTCGGCCGTCGGAAGGCCGCATTCGCGCGCCAACCGTTTCTCCGCTAGGCGGTTCTGCGTTACTTCGAGGACGTGGCTCGACGGCGTTACTCGGTACGAGTGGCGTTCGAGATAGCGCACCGATTCGATCGCGATGTTCTCGAACTCATAGGTCACGACGTCGCTGCGCCGACCGAGCTCGTCGATCGCCGCAAGGTCGTCGTACGAGGCGACGATCTGCTCGTCGGCGACCTGACCGCACGGCGAATGCTGCTGCGGATCGAGCGTGATGACGTGATAGCCCATGCGTTTGGCGTCGAGGGCGAACATGCGGCCAAGCTGACCGCCGCCGATCACGCCGATCGTCTGAACCGATTTCAATCGAGCCGGCTCGACGCCGCGGCTTCGTGCATGCGCGCCGCGTATGCCGCAAGACGCTCGGCCACGCCCGCGTCGTGCAGCGCCACGATGCGCGCCGCAAAGAGCGCCGCGTTCACCGCGCCGCCGATCGCCATCGCCGCAACCGGAACGCCCGGCGGCATCTGCGCGATCGAGAGCAGCGAATCCAGCCCGCCGACTTTATTGCTCTGGACTGGAACGCCGATGACGGGAAGCAACGTCTTGGCCGCGGTCATGCCCGGCAGATGCGCTGCTCCGCCCGCGCCGGCGATGATGACCGCAATGCCGCGCTGCGCGGCCGAGGCCGCATAGGCAAACATCTCGTCGGGCATCCGGTGCGCAGAGACCACGCGCACCTCGCACGGAATCCCGAGCTCGGCAAGTGTATCGCGCGCCGGCGCCATCGTCTCCCAGTCCGAACGGCTGCCCATGATGATGCCAACGATGGGATCATTGCCACTCTGTGTCATCGCCGAGGCGCTTCGCCTCTTGCCGCGAAGGGGCCCCCTATGGCTCGGTTTCTACTCGGCGTGAACTATTGGCCGCGGCGCAGCGCGATGTACATGTGGCAGCGATTCGATCTGGGTGAGATCGGCGAGGATATGGCGCGGATCAAGGAGCTGGGCCTCGACGTCGTGCGCTTCTTTCTCATGTGGGAAGCCTTTCAACCCGAGCCCAACGTGATGAACGACGAGACCCTGCGGCAGTTCGATGCCGTGATGGAGCGCATTTCCGAAGCCGGTCTGCACGCGATGCCGACGCTGTTCTGCGGGCACATGAGCGGCGTCAACTGGCTGCCGGCTTGGACGCTCGACCCAAAAACGACGTCACAACGCTTCCGCACGATCGCGCGCGACCGCGTCTCCGAGTATGGCATCGGCGACTTCTACGCCGATCCGGAGCTGCTGCGCGCGCAGGTCTACTTCGCGCGGCGCGTCGGCGAACGCCTGCGCGACCACCCGGCGCTCTTTCTGTGGGATATCGGCAACGAGTTCTCCAATCTGCGCGAGCCGGCGTCGCCGCGCGACGCTGCCGATTGGAGTGCGCGGCTATGCGATGAGCTGCTGGAAAGCTCGGGCGTAAGCGCAACCGGCGGCATGCACGGCGAGGACCTCGAGCAGGATCGCCGCATCCGCCCGTCGAGCATCGCGCAGCGATGGACGATCGCGACGATGCACGGCTACTCGGTGTACTGCTCGTTCGCACGCGACCGGCTCGACGACAACGTCGTGCCCTTTCTCATGCAGCTGCAACAGTCGTTTAGCCGCAAGCTCGTCCTCTTCAGCGAGCTCGGGAATCCCGAGTGCGCGCCCGGCAGCACCTCCGCCGGCGACTTTGCATGTTTGAGCGGGGAGGAGATGGCGTTGTACGCCTATGGCGCGATCGACCGGCTGCACGCGCGCGGTGCGCTCCGCGCACTCTGGTGGTGCTGGGCCGACTACGATCAGGCATTGGCGAAACTGCCGCCCTTCGATCTTGCGCCGCACGAGTTGCGCTTCGGGATCGTGCGCAGCGATGGCGCGTTCAAACCGCTCGCGCACACCTTAGCGCAGCTTGCACGCGAGGGACGGAGCGTGACCGAGCCGCAACCCCCGATTGCCGGCGAAGCCGAGCACTACGCGGGGCTGCCCGAGAGCATCGCGCGGGAATTCCTCGAGTACTGCGAGACGCATGCCTGAGAACGAA
>JASHXG010000196.1 GCA_030043675.1 Vulcanimicrobiota bacterium | reverse complement strand
CAGGGAGTTCCCCAGCGCGCCGGCGGCAGTTGGAGTGTCCCGGCTTTGAAGGCGCGGTAGCGTTGAAAGCCCTGTACACGATGGCGACCGGGAGCAGCCCCGCGACCACGTATGGAACAGCCGCCATCTAGCCATGTATCACGCAGTGCGGTCTCTGCTCCTTCTGGCAGAGCGAGCCGTGGGCTGACGGTCCTAGTAGTTGATATTCTTGAGGAATTTGAGAACGATTTCGTTGATCTCTTCCGGACGTTCCTCGGGCGGCGTGTGCCCCACGCCCGGCAACGTTATAACGTCACGCATGTCGCGGAAGTTGGTTCTCAATGCCGCTAAGGCCGGCCCTTGCCGGTCGATGCCGAAGAGCGGACGCAGCGATGGGTCGCGCTCGCCGGCCAAGAAGAGCGCCGGCTGACCGACCGTTGCTCCGTCGAGGAACGAGGTCTCCTCCCAGCTCCTGTCGATCGCGGCATACCAATTGTTGGCCGGCTGGATGCCGGTGCGCGTATACTCACCGACATAGTAATCCAAGGCTTGTTGGCTGAGATGCGGCGGCAACGTCTCCGGAACCGTGTACGTCTCGGAAAACTTCTCCGGCGATTTCCAGACGGAACGCCACTGCTTCTCGTCCGGACAGGATCCCGAGGTTGAGTAGAAAACGCCGAGCAAAAAGCGCCGCACATCGCGCATGATTTCATCGTTGGCTTCGGGTCGCCCGACGTACGACTGGTAGAAATTCAAATCGCCGTAAACGCGCTTCATGCCTTCGGAGGGCCGGATCGGACCGCGAGCGCCGGGCGGCGAACACATCATCAGCACGCCGCGAACGAGGTCCGGCCGCATGAGCGCGGCGTTGTAGACGACCGGCGAACCCCAGTCTTGGCCGACAAGCACCGCCGACGTCGAACCGAGGGCCTTCATCAAGCCCGCGATGTCGCCGACGGTGTGCGTCATATCGTAGGCGTCGACATCAACAGGACAGCCGCTTTGACCATAGCCGCGTTGATCCGGCGCGACCGCGCGGTACCCGGCTGCCGCTAACGCCTTGATCTGATGGCGCCACAAATACCACAGAAACGGATAGCCGTGCAGTAGGATGACGAGCGGACCTTCGCCCTCCTCCACATAGTGGATCCGAATGCCGTTCACGTCGGCGAATCGGTGGCTGAAGCCTTGCGGATCGTCGATGCTCGCGCTCACGTGTCGAGCTCCGACAGCCAGCGCAACGCCCGCAGTCCCGGCGCGAAGAAATATTCACCGCCGCGCGTCACCACAAACTGCGGCAACCCGGCAAGCCGGCGGCGGATCGGCGCTTTGGGGATCGTGAAGCCGCCGCTTCCGTCGTTATCGCCCACGATCGGATCCTTGTCGCCGCCCGCGCCGAAAAAGCTGCTGTCGTTCATCCACTCGCGCTGAACGAACTCGAACTGCCGATCCAAGCGCGAGCCGACGAAGACGAACGCCAAGCCGCGCTCGGCGCCGTCGTCTTGAACGACGCCGTCGGGGAGCAGCGGTCCGTAGCTGGTGCCGCGGCGAATCATCCGGTGAAGGCGTGGGACGCCCGTAATCTGCGCATCGCGTGGATTGGCCCGCCGGATGTGGCAGCCGGGTGGCGTCTTGAGCCCCTTCGAATCGTCGGCCGCAAACATGAAAGCATTGTTGCGCTTTGGATCGGCGCCGAGCTCCGGATCGTCGTGCGTCGGGCAAAGTGCCAGCGGCGCGCCACTCTGCCAGCGGCCCATCATCTTAGCGCCCAAGAACGCTTCCTCTTCGGCAGTCGATGCGTTCGCTTTGAGATACTGCCGGAATGCGGCGACGCGCTGGTGCAGCTTTCGAAAGACGATGTAGGTGCCGTTGTGCCCGAGAATCTCGGGCTGCGGCATCGGCGGAAACTCGTTGGTCTCGTCGAGGTAGCCGAAGAAAAACTCGCCGGCCTTGAGCGGCGGCTCCTCGGGATTGCTGCCGGCGACACCGCTGCCTTCGACCGCCGGATGACTGATGCCGTCTTTGAAGCCGAAGTGTTCCGCATCGGTCGCAAGGGCGAAGCAATCGAGACGCCAGATGAGGCTGATCCCCGGCATCTGCTCGTAGGTCTTCTGCGCGCGTTCGAGGACCGCTTCGAGTCGCGTCTTGTCTGGAGAGAGCGCCGTGATCCCGAGATGGACGTCTGCGCTTCCGAGCGGCTCCTCCCAATTCTCCGGCGCGCTGTCACCGACGTCGCCCAAGTGTGCGGCCCGCGCGGCCATACCTTCCCGAAATGGTAGCGGAAAGCTGTCCAACGATGCTTGCGGGACGCCGAGCGCTTTGAGGCCTTGAAACGACAGAGCGGCGGCAACCCAGGCTTCCTGATCCACGCGCGCCGGGTCCGTCGCCGGCGTGAGCGCCGGAATCAGCCGTCGCAACACCTCGCGGCCCGCGCGGCGATCGTCGATGCGCAGCACGATGTAGGTTCCCGCGTACGGTGAAGGCCGAGGATGGAGCGCCCCGCTTTGAATGTCGGACAGCTCTAGCCCAGTGGAAGCCGTCTGCATTATTCGGAGGCGAATTCGAGCAGGGGTTGCAGCGCCGGGTGCGAGAGCGCTTCCTCCGCGCCAGGATGATCGAGCACTTGCTCAAAGGCCTTGCGCAACTTCTCGTCTCTCTGGATGTCGCGAACGGTCACATTCGGGAAGGTTGGGAAAAAACCGGCGGCGAGGATACGGTTCCCATTGAAGACGTCCTTGACGGGCCGGCTGCTCTTTTGGATCGGGTTGTTGGGGTCGGTGATGTCTCCTTCGGGTGCTTCGTTCGTGTGCTGGAGGATCTTGGCGTACTCCACCCAGTTATCGCGCACGGCGAAGGTGTCGTCGATGTAGGGATCCCAATCGGAATCGAAGGATGTCAGCCAGCACAGGCGCGTGTCGTTGTCAAAAAGCACGTGCCGAACATCGTGCACGCCAATTTTTACGTTGACGTCCACGACTCTCGGATCTTCGAAATTCTGTCGAAACGGGGTTTCATAAAACGCGCGGATCGCTTCCCGAATTGCCTTCTCGTGACCGGGCTTGACCGTGTAGAACATCGTCAGTTCGCCGCGCTTACCGGTCTTCGTCCCCATGTTGTCGTTGGTCGCGGTAGCGGCCGGATCGACTTCGCCTTTCGTTGCCATGGTTGCCTCCTCGGTTAAGTCAAGACATCGTGGATAAGCTCATTCTACCGCGCCCCCTTGGAGGCGCAAGAGCCCGTCAAGTCTACGACGACGAGCGATGCACGGGCTAATAGCCGTTGGGCGCGTGCCGTGTGCCGGACTTCCAGATTCTTGCGCGCAAACCGCCGTGCCCGCTCGCGGTCGGACGGTTCCTCGAGCCAGAACTCCGCGGCGTGGTCGGCAAACGCCTCGGGGTGGCTCGACATCAATTCGTCGTAACGAGCCGCCGCCTCGCGGCGAAATGTTTCCGACTCGCCCTGGCGGCCGGACCGCTTGAGAATCCGCGCCAGCGAAGCGGCGTACGCGGGATCGTCGCACGATGTTGCGAGTGGAAGTAAACGCGCAAGCGCGGCGTTGGCATTACCGAGCGCGGCTTCGATCTCTGCCATGTGCCCCAGTGCCGGCGCAAAGGCCGGCAGGCAGTCCGCCGCCGCTTCGAACCATTTGAAAGCCTGCTGCAGATCGCCATGGGTCATCCACATGTGGCCGCGCTGGAAGTCGAGCAGCGCCGGCGCAAACGGCGACACGCCGCGGTAGCGAGCCCGGCTCTGCTCGAACAACTCCTCGGCGGCCGCGATCTCACCGCGGTCCGCGTGCAGCGTCGCCAGGGCTCCGAGCGAATCGAAGTCGGCGCGCTGCTCGATGAGCTCGTGGTAGATCGCAACGGCTTCATCGTAACGGCCGACCGCCTGAAGAACATTAGCGCGCTCGGCGTCGATGGCCTGGCGCTCCGCGCCAAGGTGCCGTGCCGCATCGAAATCGGCCAGGGCATCCGGGAAGCGATGGAATCTACCCCTCGCGCGACCTCGCGCAACCAAGGCCGCGGCGTCGGTTGGCGCTTCCTGCGTCAGCTCTTGCGCCGCTGCTTCGGCCCATTCGTAGTCGCGGATGCTGCTGCGGACTTGCCCCCGCAGCGCGATCAGCTCGATGAGCGTCGTCTTATCGGCGACGCCTGCACCCGCTGCCGCGACCCGCCGCTGCAGGCCCTCGATTTGAGCCTCAAGGTTGATCATCGCGAGCGTGCCGGCCGTCAGCTGCACCGCGCGTTGGGCCTATTTGGATGCGATTTGGGGAGCTTTGGGCACCGGCGGATTCGGCTCCGGCGGCGCAAGATAAGGGAACGTTGACGAGGCGGGGACCGTTGCTTGATCCACTCCGTCGCTGATGCGCGGGCCGTTCCCCCCGTTGACCATGATCGTGAGGAACGTTTCGAGGGCGTCGTCGTTGAGCGTTCGGCCACCGCACGTCTGATGCGGCATGCGCTTTAACGCGCTTCGCTCGATCTCGAAGTAACTCTGCTGTGCATACGGTTTCGAGAGATCGATCACCATGAAATCGGCTCGGAACAGCTCTAAGAGCGCGTGTACGCCGTCAGGGTCGAGCGGCCAGTCGACTTTCCCATCGAGGCCGTCCCAGAAGGCGAGATTGGAGTTCATTCTGGCGCGAAGGGCGCCGGCATAAGCGGGACCGGGCTTGAATGCGTCCTCCTGGTTATACAGATCGCGAAGCTCGATGTCGCGATTGAGCGTGTCGAAGTCCTTGGGAAATACGAGAAGGTTCTTGACGTCCGGGCGACCGTAGCGTTCCAACCGCATCTCCATCGGACCGGTCGTGACCGTTTCGCCGACAACCGCAAACAGGGGCCCGTCACCGCTGTCGAACGTTCTCGCGATGTCGAGTTCGACGACGATGCCCAGCACGTTCTGTCGGAACATCGTCGAGCTTCCTT
>JASHXG010000195.1 GCA_030043675.1 Vulcanimicrobiota bacterium | reverse complement strand
GAGATCAACCCGCGCAAAGCGATCGAAGCGGTCATGGACGGGTATCGCGTGATGCCGATGAGTGATGCGGCCAAGATCGGCGACGTCTTCGTCACCGTTACCGGCAACTATCACGTCATTCGCGAAGAGCACTTCAAGCTCATGAAGGACGGCGCGATCGTCTGCAACTCCGGCCACTTCAACGACGAGCTGGATCTTGAAGGAATCGAACGGATCGCCCGCGGGAAGACCGAGCCGCGCGCCTTCGTCGCGCAGTACCAGCTGCACGATGGGCGTAAGCTTTGCATTCTCGCCGATGGGCGTCTTGTGAACCTGGCCGCCGCCGAAGGCCATCCGGCCGCGGTGATGGACATGTCCTTTGCGAATCAGGCCCTTTCGGCCGCGTATCTCGCTAAACATCACAAGAGGCTAGAAAAGAAGGTCTACGACGTGCCGACCGAAATCGACGAGGAGGTCGCTCGGCTCAAGCTCTCGTCGATGGGCATCGAGATCGACACGCTCACGCCCGAACAAGTCAAATATATGGCGTCCTGGAGCGAAGGCACGTAATGGCGTACAAACGGTCGTTTTCCAGCGAGTCGGTGACCGAAGGCCACCCGGACAAGCTTGCCGACCAAATCTCCGATGCGGTGCTCGACGCGCTGCTGAAGGACGATCCGTATTCGCGTGTCGCGGTCGAAACGTTTGCGATCACCGGTCAGATTCACATCGCGGGCGAAGTAACGACCAAAACGTATGTCGACATTCCGCGTCTTGTCCGCGAGACGATTCGCGAGGTCGGGTACACGCGGTCGGCGATCGGCTTCGACGCGGAGACGTGCGGCGTCAGCGTTTCGATCGACGAACAGTCGCCCGACATCGCGCTCGGCGTGGACCGGTCGCTCGAAGCCAAGGCGGGCGACGGCGATGAGTTCGAGCTGATCGGCGCCGGCGATCAGGGAATGATGTTCGGTTACGCCTGCCGGGAGACCGACGAGCTCATGCCGCTGCCGATCGTTCTGGCTCACAATCTCACGCGTCACTTAGCCGCAATGCGCAAGAACGGCGATATCCCGTACTTACGTCCTGACGGCAAGGCGCAGGTGACCGTCGAGTATGACGGCGACCGGCCGGTGCGCGTCGATGCGGTGGTGGTATCGACGCAGCACGATCCGGAGATACCGCTCGAAGTCATCCGTCACGAGATTAGCGAGAAGGTCATCAATCATGTCTTGCCGGGGGCGCTGCACGATGCGCGCACCCGCGTCTACGTCAATCCGACCGGTCGCTTCGTGATCGGGGGGCCGAAGGGCGACGCCGGCCTGACCGGTCGGAAGATCATCGCCGACACCTACGGAGGCATGGCGCGTCACGGCGGCGGCGCGTTTTCCGGCAAGGATCCGACCAAGGTCGATCGCTCCGGTGCGTACGGGGCGCGCTGGGTTGCCAAGAACGTGGTCGCGGCGGGACTGGCCGATCGCTGCGAGGTCCAGGTTGCCTATGCCATCGGCGTCGCACACCCGATGAACGTGGACGTCGAAACGTTCGGAACCGCCAAAATACCCGAAGAGCGCATCGCGAAGGCGGTGATGAACGTCTTCGATCTGCGCCCGGCGGCCATCATCCACTACCTCGACCTGCGGCGTCCGATCTACAAGCAGACCGCGGCGTACGGCCATTTTGGCCGTCCGGACCTCGACCTGCCATGGGAGAAAGTCGATCGAGTCGACGCCTTACGCGCAGCTGCTTCATTCACCGGAGAACAATTACGTGTGCCGAACTTTGCAAGCTAGACTCTGGGTACCGGCGATCGCCGCGGCGCTTATCGCGGCTTGCCTTGGGCCCGCCCGCTCGACGACGGTGGTTCCGTCGCAGACCATTAGGGCCGGGACGCGGATTGCGTGCGTGCTCGACAAAGAGGTCGACTCGGCGAATCTCAAGTACGGCGATGAGTTCAAGCTGCGCGTCGTGGACACGGCGCACCCGGCGCTCGCCGGCGCGAAAATCGAGGGGACCGTCACCGAAGTCCAGCAGCCATCGGGGATCAATCGCGCTAGGGTGCGGTTTTTCTTGACGTCGATCCGCTTCCCGAATGGCTCGCATAAACCGATCAGCGCGTACGTCGTAAACCGAAGGGTCTCTCCGTACAATCCGGCGGCGGTGCAGGCAGCGCGCAACATGCCCCCGCCGATGCCCAACGGCGTTAGGACACCCGGCCCGGTCGCATGGCAGATGAACTTCGGCGGCGGCGGCCCGCCGACCGTGTCGAATCGTCCCAGCGGGACGCTCGGCGGCACCGTCTACGCAACGAGCGCGAACGAGCCGATTATCGTTTCGGCCGGAACGTCGGTGACGATCGAGCTGCAACAGGACCTGACGATCCCCTAAGACTCAAGCGTCCGACTTCCCCGCCGAAAATCATCTCGTTTTAATTATTCGGCGGAAGATTGTTCCGGCTGCCGTGCAAGAACGGCTCGGAGGTTGGCGCGATGAGGTGCTGGCGGTCGGCCGGATTCGTTCTCTTGGTGGCGCTGAGCGGTTGCGTTGCGCGCTCGACCGTGCCTGCGCTTCCGGCGCTCCCCAATGCGGTGTCGCTTGAGCCGGCCACCTCGAAGATCCGGCACGTCGTCATCATCTTTCAAGAGAACCGCAGCGTCGACGATCTCTTCAACGGCTTCCCCGGCGCCGACACGGTTCGCAGCGGCTTAAACTCCGATGGGCGGAAAGTCCCGCTCCACGCAGTGAGCTTGTCGGCAGCGTATGACCTCGGCCACGAGCACATCTCATTCGAGAGGGAGTACGCCGGCGGAAAAATGGACGGCTTTGGCCAGGTTGGCGTGCGCTGCTACTCGATCGCGCCGTGCGCACGCGAGCAAACTCGGGCCTACGGTTACGTGCCGCACGCCGAGGTGCGACCGTACTTCGATATGGCGTCGCAATATGCGTTTGGCGACCATATGTTTCAGACCAACGAGGGACCGAGTTTCCCGGCGCATCAGTACATCTTGAGCGGAACGTCGACGATCGCCGACGGTTCCGCGCTGCGCGCGGCGGAGAATCCAACGGGTTCGGGGGGAGGATGCGACTCGCCGCCGGGAACGCTGGTCGATCTGATCGACCCGGCCGGCCAAGAGGGGATGCCGATCTATCCGTGCTTCGACCGCATCTCGATGACCGATTTGCTCGAAAACAAGTCGCTCAGCTGGCGTTATTACCAAGCCTACATCGGACCGGGACTCTGGAACGCGCCCGATGCGATCCTGCACGTTCGCAAGAGTCGCGACTATCACACCGACGTGGAGGCGCCGCCCGCCAAAATCCTGCTGGACATCGCGCGCGGCCGGCTCGCCAACGTCGTCTGGGTAACGCCAACGGCGTTGGAGTCCGATCACGCAGGGAGCAACAACGGCTCGGGCCCATCCTGGGTTGCCGCGGTCGTCAATGCGATCGGCAAGAGCCAATATTGGAATGACACCGCGATCTTCGTAACCTGGGATGACTGGGGGGGGTGGTACGACCACGTTCGGCCGCCGCTCTACAACTCGTACGAGCTCGGTTTTCGCGTGCCGCTGATCGTGATATCGCCGTATGCGAAGAACCATTATATCTCGCATCGGCAGCACGAGTTCGGCAGCATTCTGAAGTTCGTCGAGAAGACGTTCGGCTTGCCGTCGCTGCACACGACCGACGTTCGCGCCGACGATCTCTTGGATTGCTTCGACTTCTCCAAACCGCCGACAAAGTTTCGGCCGATTCCCGCGCCGCTGCCGCCCAGTTATTTCCTGAAACAGCCGCTTACTCACAAGGACCCCGACGACGATTTTTAGGCTGCGCGTCGTGCTGTCCGTTCTGGCACTCGGCGCGTGTGCGCGCGGTGGCGAACTGCCTCCAACCGGGCCTTCGCTCGCGGCGCAACTGCGCGCGACCTCCTCGACCCTCACGATGCTCTACAGCTTCGGGAGAAGATTTGACGATGGCAGCGTGCCGGAGTCGCGACTGGTCATCCTTGGAGCAAGCCTCTTCGGCACGACGAGCGGCGGTGGGAAAACGACCGGCGAGTGCACGAACGGCTGCGGCACGCTCTTCGCAGTGAAGACGAGTGGCGGCGAGAGGATCCTCTATCGATTCAAAGGCGGCAGCGACGGGGCGGTGCCGCTCGCGAGCGTGATCGTCCTCGACGATGCGTTCTTTGGCACGACGAGCGAAGGCGGCGGGAGCAAACGGTGTTCGGGCGGGTGCGGTACCGTCTTCAAGGTTGGCGCGAGCGGAAAAGAAGAGGTCATCTACCGGTTCAAGGGCGGCGCGGACGGCGCGCAGCCGGTCGCCGGTTTGAAAGTGTTGGACGGCGCCCTCTACGGCACGACCGAATTCGGCGGAGCAGACAGGAACGCGTGCTTTCAAGGGTGCGGGACGGTCTTTCGGCTGAGTTCCGACGGAAAGTCGGAGAGAATCATCTATCGATTCAGAGGCGGCGCCGACGGAGCGGAGCCGGCCGCGGGTCTTGTCGCCGTGGGTGACGCCCTGTACGGCACGACGCGATACGGCGGCGCGCACACCAACCTCTGCGCAATAGGATGCGGGACCGTCTTTCGCGTGAGCAACGCCGGCGCGGAACGCGTTCTCCATCGGTTTGCGTACAGGCTTCATTCGGACGAGGGCGCGTTTCCGGACGCCGGATTGATCGCATTCGACGGCGCACTGTACGGAACGACGGCCGGCGGCGGCACGGAGGGGGCCGGCACCGTCTTTCGCACGAGCGCTTCCGGCACGGAGCGCACGATCTACTCATTCGGCTGTTGCGGCGCGACGATGGACGGTCGCGTCCCCGACGCCGCACTTATCGCCGTAAACGGCAGACTCTTCGGAACGACGTCCAGCGGCGGTACGGGCGGCTACGGGACGATCTTCAACATAACGACGGGCGGCGTCGAGAGCGTGATCTACCGCTTTACCGGTAAGCCCGGAGGCGCGCATCCGCAGGCCGCGCTTACCGACGTGAGCGGTGCGCTCTACGGTACGACCGTGGACGGCGGTGCGCTCGGCGACGGGAGCGTCTTTCGGTCGACGCTATAGATCCGGCGCGTCGCTGATCGCTGCGCCGACCGGCGCATGAATGCCGGCCACGGCTTTGGTCGGGCGGCCGCCGCGCGGATACGCCCAGACGTCGGTGCTATTGTGCCCGGCGCCTCCACAGCTCCAATAGTCGCCGCCGGCGATTCGCCCTTTTTCGAACGCGACTTGCACGACGTCACATGAGCCGGTGAGCGGTACCCTATGCGTGATCCGTGCGCTCGTCCCGGAGACCGCGGCTTCATAAAGGCACGACGTCTTTGCAAAACCGCAGCGCTGATCGCCAAGCAAGAGGGACGATCCGGTCCATTGGACGGTTCCCGGAACGAAAATCTTCGCGCCGGTAATGGAAACGGTCGACATGGAATCCTTGCCGCGCGCCAGCACGGAGAGCATGTACGAGCCGCTCGAGGTCTTGCCGCTGACGTATAGGTCACCCTTATTGTCGTAGCCATCGAGGTAGTAAAAATATTGGCTTGGATTGGTATAGGGTCGCGGCGTCCCCGCGGCCTTTTTGTAGATCAGTACGCCGCCGTTGCCGCTAAAGTCGAAGAGGTTCGTCACCGCAAGATCTCCGCTGTGTGGATCGATCGCACAGCCGGCGGGGTAGCCGAGCGGATCGTTGAGCACCGCGACGGCCCTCGTTCCACCGTGATGGTATCCAAGAATCTGCTCGTTCTGGTTGTCGGTAATCCAGACGTCGCCCTTCGCATCGCTGCACTCGCCTTCGGGGCGCTTGAACCCGGTAAGCTTTCCCGTGAGCTTCAGATCCGGAAAGCTGTAGACGTACACGTCGAAGGCTTGCGCATCGGAAACATAGAGCAGGCTCTTCGCCGCCGCAGCAGGCGACATCCAGGATGCGGCGCTATCCGAGGGGTTAACTGAGGCGAGCGGCGGCTGCGGAGAACCGTAGCCGCATGCGGCGAGCGAGGCGACCGCTGCCGCCAGGCATGCCGCGTGCGGGAGCCGTCCGAGAATGCCCATGCCCGAACTCCCCTTTGATGCCTCGCAAGCCCCGCCTCTCGTTCTCACAAAAGCCTAACGCGCTACAAGGCGAACACCACTCCTGTTCCGTTCGGTGCGGAGGGAAAGACCGAAAAGGTCGATAAGTGGAGGCGACTTTCCGGATTAGCTCAGTTGGTAGAGCAGCTGACTGTTAATCAGCGGGTCGTTGGTTCGAGTCCAACATCCGGAGCCATTTGGAACTCCCGTAAAGTAAAACTCTTACGGGAGTTCCGCTTTCAGGCTTCCCGTCGTTTGTGGCGCCATATGCCGCCAAACGTTGCTTGCTGGGCCTCCTAGCTAGCATTCGGATGGATCGCCGCGATGCGTCTTAGGACCTCGTGCAGGTGGTTTTGGCCACCGTCTTCCAGGCGCCGCCGACTTCGGCTTCGCTAAGATCGTACTGTTTGCTCGTGCCGAGCATCGTGTCCGTGTCGCGAATTGGCGT
>JASHXG010000194.1 GCA_030043675.1 Vulcanimicrobiota bacterium | reverse complement strand
CGACTTCACGGCGCGCATCGGCGATCCGAGCGGACGCAACGTCACGCGTCCGGAGCTCTCGCGCGATGAAATCGAAGCCAACATGCAGACCTATCGGGAACAGGCCGGGAAAGTGCTCGATCTCGAGCGCATCGGGATTCGGTATAACTCGGAGTGGCTCGAGCGACTGAGCGTCACCGACTTGATCAAGCTGCTGGGAAAATCGACGGTCGCGCAAATGCTCGAACGTAACGACTTCCGCGAACGCTACGAGGCCGGGACGCCGATCTCGCTCCACGAATTTCTCTATCCCGTCGCGCAAGCATACGACTCGATTGCGATCGCTGCCGACGTCGAGCTGGGCGGTACCGACCAGCTCTTCAACCTGCTGCTCGGCCGGCAATTTCAGCGCGAGTTCGGTCAGCCGCCGCAGATCTGCGCCACGGTGCCGCTGCTCGTCGGCCTGGACGGGCAGAAGAAGATGAGCAAGTCGTTCGGAAACTACGTGGGCATCGCCGAGCCGGCTGCGGAGCAGTTCGGCAAGTTGATGAAGATTTCCGACGAGCTGGTGCCGGTCTACGCGCGGTTGGCGGCCTTTCGCTCTCAGGCGGAATGCGACCGGTTAGCGGAAGATCTCAAATCCGCAAGCGTCAATCCGATGGAAGAGAAAAAACGCCTGGCGGAAGATATCGTTGCGCGCTACCACGGCTCCAGTGCGGCCGCCGCGGCGCGCGAATATTTCGAGCGAACGGTCCAGCGCAAGGAGATTCCGACCGAGGACCTTGCCGAAATCGATTTGGGCGAGTGCCGCCGCGTCGCCGACGTGTTGCTTAAAGCGGGCTTTGCCGAGAGCCGCCGGGCCGCCGAACGGCTCATCTCCGGCAACGCGGTCAAGGTCGACGGATTCGTCGTCAGCGACCCGAGTGCGCGCTGGGTCCCAACGTGGCCGGCAGTGCTTTCGGTGGGCTCGCGCAAGTTCGTCCGCGTGAATCCCTAGAGCGGAGGCAAGGCCACGACGTAGCGCCGCTTGCAGAACTCACAGGTCGCCTCGGCTTGACGCTCTTCGCGCGCCAAACGCTGCAGCTCCTCGGCGCCTAATCCAAGCAGAGCCGCCTCGACTTTTGCGAGATCGCAGCGGCACGCGAAGCGCACCGGGATCGAGCGCTGCGAACGCAGCTCCAGATCGCCCGCGAGCGCGTGCAATAAAGCGTTGACGTCGGCGCGCTCGGCGATCAGCTGCGTTACCGGCGGGAGCGCGACGGCTCGTTTTTCGAGCTCCGTTAGCGCGCGTTCGTCGGCGCCCGGCAAAACCTGAGCGAGAATGCCGCCGGCCGCGACGACGCCGGTCGGGTTCGCCAAAACGCCGAGTGCGACGATGCTGGGAATCTGTTCGGACTGCGCAAGGTAGACGGCAAGATCCTCGGCGATCTCGCCCGAGCGCAGGCGAACGACGCCGACGTACGGCTGTCCGACGTCAAAAGATCGCGTAACTTGGAGCGATCCGGCACCGACGGCGGCGGCGACGTCGAATTTTCCACGCGTGTTGATCGGCAGCTCGACTTGACCGTTGCGCGCATATCCGCGCGCTCCCACGCTGCCGTCATCGAGCAGCCACGCTTCCGCGGCGATTGCTCCGAGCGGTCCGTCGCCCGCGATCTGCAGGGAGATGCGCTCGTTTCCCTTGAGGTTCGCGCCGAACAGGACCGCGCCCGTCACGAGCCGGCCGACCGCGGCTGTCGCGGTCGGCCACAGATCGTGACGATCGCGAATCTCAGCGACGAGGTTGGTGGTGATTGCGGCAGTGACCGCTATCCCGGCGTCGGCGGCCGATGCGCTGAGTACCGTATCTGCCATGAGCGCCTCTGGTTCGGAGGCCGTCGCTTTTCCTCCAAAGAAGTGGCGACGATGCGCGTTTTGGTTTTGCACGGACCGAACCTCAACTTGCTCGGCGAGCGAGAGCCCCACATCTACGGCAGTCAAACGCTGGCTGAGGTCAACGAGCAGATTTCGACCGAGGCGCGGCAACTCGGCCTCGATGTGCAATGCGAGCAACACAACGGCGAGGGTCAACTGATCGACGCGCTGCACGCGGCACGCAAGCAGTATGCCGGCGTGATCATCAACCCCGGTGCATACGCGCATTACTCTTACGCGATCGCCGACGCCATTACCGCAATTGGCCTTCCCGTCGTCGAAGTGCACCTTTCAAATATCACATCGCGCGAACCGTTCCGTCGTAAGAGCGTAACGGCGTCCGCTTGCCGCGCGGTGGTCAGCGGGTTGGGCGCATCGGGCTACGTCCTCGCGCTGCGCGCGTTGGCGGGAACGCTCGAAAAGTAGCGGCGGGCGCCTGAGGAGGAGCGCCCATGCTGCCTGCGTATACCCTCGCCAGGCGGCCACCCGTTAAGCGATCGATTCAAACCTGCCGCCACGGGAGATGCGAGGTTGACGAAAGCTGATGTGATTGATGCCGTCGCCACAGAGGCCGACCTCTCGCGGCGTCAGGTAAGTGAGATTGTCGATTTAGTTCTGGATAACATCCAGTCGGCGTTGGAGCGGGGCGATCGCGTAGCGCTGACTCCATTTGGAAGTTTCGTCGTGCGAGCGCGTCAAGCGCGCGAGGGGCGCAACCCCAAGACCGGCGAGAAGATCAAGATAGCGGCGCGCAACGTGCCCGCCTTTGTGGCAGGCAAATCGCTCAAGGATGCCGTAGGCGGAGGACGCTCGTCGACCAAGCGGGGACGAAAATAGCACGGGCTGTAGCGAAGCTTGGTTATCGCGCTAGTCTGGGGGACTAGAGATCGCTGGTTCGAATCCAGTCAGCCCGACCATCCCTGCGAACGCTGCTCAAAGCAGCGTTCGCGGCGTAATTGTGACGTCGACCGGCGCCGTCGCTCCCTCGCGCACCACACCGAATTGAATCGTTTGAATCGAAGGATCGGAGGTGAGCTCGTACATCCGCGCGGCCGAAATCGAAGCCACCGGGGTGCCGTCGGCCGCAACGATGCGATCGCCCTGCCGTAGGCCCGCTGACGCGGCAGGCGTGCCGGGTGTGACCGCGAGGACGTCATAGCCGTCGGCAACGCGTGAGAGCGAGAGGCCGGTGCGATCGGCCCAGAACGGATCGCCGAGGTGGGAGTTCGGAGCGAAGGCCCCCGTCGCGTCACGATAGTTCAGCTGCACGGTGAACCGGCGAAGGACTTGCGCGCCGATGTTTCCGGCCACGGTTCGCGAAGAGAACGCGCCGGTTTTTTGATCCGTAAGCTCGACGATCGGCGCCTGCATCGTCGCGCCGGCGAGCGTGACGCTCTGGGCGCGCAGAGATTGATAGGTCAGAAGTCCGCCAACGCCGCCGGCCGAAACGTAGGTGAGCGTCTTCGCGTTGCGAAACAGCCCGTGGGCGTCGGCGAAGCTCTTGAAGATGACGATATTGCCGGCGTTGCCCGTGTCCATTTCAAAGATCCCTTTGACGCCGTCGATCTCGGCTTCCACGTATGGCGTGCTGCCGTTGCTGAGCAAATGCAGGACGACCGCATTTGCCGGCGGCGGCAAGGGATTGGCGAACGGTGCGAACGTCATGGTTTGCTTCCCATAATCGATCGTCGTTTGAAAGTTCGAGAGCATCTCGAAGCCGATCAATCCATCGACGGTCTCGCCCGGGAATAGTACCGAGAGCCCATACGGTAACGGAAGGATGAGCGCTTGTTGTCCGGTCAGCGTGGCATTTCCGACGGCGACCGTGCCGACATTCGCGATGCCCGCGCGCTCGGTGGAGCTGCCGACGCCGCCGACGTCCAACCCGCCGCTCCCCCCAAAACCCAAAGCCCGCGCGCCTTGCGGCGTGAGCACGTTGCGTCCGCCGGTATCGAAGACCATCGGAGCTGGAGCGTGATTCCCCATCGAAACGGGAAGCACGATGTTCCCGGTCGGCCCGTATGAAAGCCGGAACGGCACCTGCGCGGGCGCGCCGCCCGCGATCGATCCTCTTTCGACCGGCGGCGTGCGCGCGAGTGCGCCGCTGGGCAGCGGCCGGATTGCGGCCGTCGTCGCGACCGTCGTGACGATCGTGCCGTCGGGCTGTCGCGTGACGTCGCGATGCGCCAGCATAAGGCCTCCGACGGCGCGGTAGTCGCTAAAGTGGTCGATCACCGTTCCGCCATCGCCTTCGAAATCGGTGCGCCCCAGGAGGTGGGTGGACGTATCGAACCACATCGTCACCGGAACGCCGCCGTCCGGAACGATCCGCACCCGTCGATAGGTGCGCCCGCCATCGGCGGCGGTGCCAGCGTCCTCGATCGCGGCGCCGGTTGTCGATGCAGCCCACTCGTTTCGTGCGAGAAACACGGTGGTCACGTTTTCGGCTTGCTGACCTGGAAGGTTGTTGACCGTCGTCGAGCCGTTCGATGCGGCCCATGCCTCGCCATCGTAGCCTGAATCGAGAACCAGCGGGCCGACCGTGAGGTGCGAGATGGAGTGGCCGTTTGAAAAATCCAGCCAGCTCGAGTAGCTGCCGGTTTGTCCTGCCATCGTGATGGCGCCCTGCTCGTAGAGCGCCCCGCTCTGCGGGGTCGTCCCCAGCGCCGCTGCTGCCTGCGCAAGCACGGCGCGCGCCGCATCGTCCGCCGCGCGCGCGGGGACGAGACTGCCGAGAAATGCGGCACAAAGCGCGCCGCGCAGGAGCGACCGGCGAAGGATCATGCCCCATTTTACCGCAATTTCGTTGAACGATGAAGATCGGCACGCTCGAGATGAAGATCGCTCGCGTCGAGGGATTCCAGGTGCGCGTGCGCACCCCCGATGGCCGCAACATTCGTTCGGATCGCGAAGGCATGCCGCCGTGGCCCTACGAGTTGGGCGCGCGCGACCGCTGGTCGGTAGCGCGCTGGAAACAAGAGCGCTTCGTCAGTCTGTATCCGGGTTTTGACGTCGACGTGCTCGACGGAGATGGGCAAATTGTCGAATTCGGACAGACGCTCTTGGAAACGGTGCGCCAGAGTTACGACTGAGCGCGACCGAGCGTTACTCCAGATCTAATCTTCGAAGGAGGGCGGCGACGGCGGTGTCGAGATCACCGATGCCGTTCGCGATATCGGCGAACTCGGAGATGAAGCCATAGTGCCGCATCTCTTGCACGAACTCCGGATCGTCGTGCTCGACCGAGGTTACGGTTTGCAGCAGCGTACGCATTCGCTCGTTGAGCGTCTTGGCACGCTGCACGATCGCGCGCACGTCACCATGCACGCGGATCTTGAGACTGTCGTTCATCATCGCAACTCCAGCGTCGGTGTCGGTGCGGGCGGGGGAGATGCGCCGCTTTGCCGGCGCATGCGATCGAGCACGATGCCGAGGTAGTCCGGGTCGCCGGCCATTTCATGGCGTCGATAGGCGCCGGCATCGAAGAGCCAGTCGGGCAGCGTCGGCGGCAGCGCGATCTCATCGTTCTGCACGTCGAACGTAAAGAGAGCCTGACTGCCCAAGTAGGTCCAGATCGCGCGGGTGACGACCCAGCACCCAAGGACCTGCCGAAAATAGACGGTAGCGTCGGTGTGGCTCGGCACGTCGTCCGGCGTCGGCGCATACGTGCCGGTAAAGTGCGCTTCGCGCAGGTCGTATGTCTCCGTGTCGATCCAGAGATCGCGCAGGTTGTGCGTGCGCGGATCGCTCGAGGGTGTCAGCGTGACGTGATAGACTTGGTGCCCTTCGACGTTCTCAATGCCGGCGAGATGCGCCGCATACGGCAGCTGCGCAACCGCGACGACGGTCGCGATCGTCCGCAGGCCGGCGATATCCGGCTGCATGCTCGTGCGGCGTTCGCCGGAAGGTATGGGGGCGGTGCCGGTTTCGGGCGCAACGTGGACCGAGGAGCGCAACCTCCATGCGAACGGTCCCAAGAACTCCGGCAGAATCAGCGCCGGCGGAAGCTTGCCGCTGGCGATCGAGTTGCTGATGTTCTCCATGCCATCGGAGAGCCGGACGGCGTAGCGATGGGCCTCGACATCCGTCGACTCTTGTGCGCCGTAGCCGAGGGTCGTCTGCCGGATGTGCCAGGTCGCGGTCCAGATCGCGTACGGTGGAACGGGATAAGACTGCAGGCGCCGGAAGGTCATGTCGAAGATCTCGTGGAGGGGCGCACTCGACGAGGCGGCGGGAGACGGCGACGCGCTGAAGGCTTGCGCGATGAGCAGCAGTGCGGCGAGCAACGTCGATTCAGAACCTCCGTAGGGCTAAACCAAGCCGGCGCAGGGTCGCCAGCCCGGCGGTCGAAGACGGGGAGAAGCGCCGGGCTTCTTTTTGCTACGAGACGCGCCGATACCTAATTCTGAGAATCGTGAATGGTTGAGCTTAAAGATCAGCCC
>JASHXG010000193.1 GCA_030043675.1 Vulcanimicrobiota bacterium | reverse complement strand
TGGAGATGGACCATCAGACGATTGCCGCCGCGCTGCTCCACGACGTCGTCGAAGACACCTCGATCACCAGCGAGCAGGTAGCCAAGCAGTTCGGCGACGAGGTCGCGCGCTTGGTCGACGGCGTGACCAAGCTCACGCGGATTCCGTATCAATCGAAGGAAGACGCCCAGGTCGAGAACTTGCGCAAGATGTTCCTGGCGATGGCCAAAGACATTCGCGTCATCATCATCAAGCTGGCCGACCGCCTGCACAACATGCGGACGCTGGCGAGTCTGCCTCCCTCCAAGCAGCAGGCGATCGCGCGCGAGACGCTCGACATCTACGCCCCGATCGCGCATCGCCTCGGCATCTGGAAGATCAAATGGGAGATCGAGGACGAGTGTCTGCGCTATCTCGATCCCGGCCCATATCAAGAGATCGTCGAGCGCGTCGCCAAGACGCGCCACGAGCGCGAAGCCGACGTCGAAAAGGCGATCGAGCGTCTGCGCGCCGAGTTCAAGGCGTTGAAGATCAACGCCGAGATCCAAGGGCGCCCAAAGCACTTCTACTCCATCTATTCCAAGATCAAGACCGGCCGCGACTTCTCCACGATCTACGACCTGACGGCGATCCGCATCATCGTCGACTCGGTGAAGGATTGCTATGCGGCGCTCGGCGCCGTGCATGCGATGTGGACGCCATTGCCGGGGCGTTTTAAAGATTACATTGCGATGCCCAAGCCCAACATGTACCAGTCGTTGCACACGACCGTCGTTGGCCCGAGCGGCGAGCCTCTCGAGATCCAGATTCGCACCTGGGAGATGCACCGCACCGGCGAGTACGGCATCGCCGCTCACTGGCGCTACAAGGAGGGCGGCAAGGCCGACCAGTTTGAGAACAAGCTCTCCTGGCTTCGCGCGCTCCTCGAGTGGCAGAAGGACATGCGCGACTCGCGTCTCTTCATGGAGAATCTCAAGCTCGATCTGTTCGACAGCCAGGTGTTCGTCTTCTCGCCGCGCGGCGACGTCTACGCGGTACCGGCCGGCGGGACGCCCCTCGACTTCGCGTATCAAGTGCATACCGACGTCGGCAACCATTGCGTTGGCGCGAAGATCAACGGTCGCATCGTTCCGCTCGACTATCAGATGCAGAACGGCGACATCTGCGAAATCCTCGTCAACAAGTCGAGCGGCCGGCCGTCGCTCGATTGGCTCTCGATCGTCAAGACCTCGAGCGCGAAGCACAAGATCAAGCAGTGGTTCCGGAAGGAGCGCCGCGAAGAGAACGTCCTGGCCGGACAAGAGGCGCTCGAGCAAGAGCTGGCGCGAGCCGGACTTCGTACCGACGTCGCGCGCGGCGAGCTGATCGAACGGATCGCCGCGCGGCTCAACTACGCGACGCCGACCGACCTCTTTGCGGCGATTGGCTTCGGCGACGCCTCGGCGCAAGCCGTGGCCAATCGGGTTCGCGAGGAAGTCAAGCACGACAACGTCGTCGACCTCACCAAGATCGGGCGCAAGCCGAGTCTACGCAAGAGCGCCCGCAAGTCGAGCGGCGTTCGGATCGCCGGCGTCGACGACGTGCTGGTGCGCTTGTCCAAATGCTGCTCGCCCGTACCCGGGGATCCGATCATCGGCTACGTTACGATCGGACGCGGCGTGAGCGTGCATCGCGCCGACTGCCCGAACGTCGCCTTCATGAGCGCGACGCCGGAGCGCATCTTGCAAGCGCAATGGGTCGGCGACGCGGGCCTGACGCATGGCGTCGACATCGAGGTGGAGGCCGACGATCGCTCGCAGCTTCTGCAAGACATTATGGGCGTTTTTGCCGAGCTCAAGACGCAAGTTAACTCGGTGAACGCGCGCGTGCGCAAGGACGGGGCCGCCGTCGCCAGCCTCACGGTTCAGATCCGGGATCTCGATCACTTGCACCGCCTCCTCACCAAACTCGGGGGGCTGAAGAACGTCCGTCGCGTTTATCGCGTAACGAAACGCGAACGAGCCACGCCATAGCGGACGTATCGGTCGCGCACGAGGTTGCCCCCGTCGTGGTGGCTTTTTTTGCGGGGGTGATGAACAGCGTCGCGGGCGGGGGGAGCTTCCTCTCGTTTCCGGCGCTGGTCTTTGCCGGCGTGCCGGCCATCTCGGCCAACGCGACAAATAACACCGCGATGTGGGTGGGACAGCTCGGGAGCGCTCGCGGTTATCGCGAAGAGCTTGCCGAGCACCACGGCTTGCTCGGATCGGTCGTCGGGGTCAGCGTCGTCGGATCGCTGATCGGTGCGTGTCTGCTGCTCGTGACGCCGCCAACGCTCTTTGAGCGCTTGATTCCGTGGCTGCTGCTCTTCGCCACGTCGGTTTTTGCGCTCAGCCCACTGCTCAACCGCCCGTCCGACGCGCCTCCCCGCCACGCGCCGTGGCAGCTCGCGGTACAGTTCGCCGTCGCAACCTACGGCGGTTATTTCGGAGCCGGCATCGGAATTCTGATGCTGGCCGTGCTGGCATTCTCCGGGTTGCCGAGCTTCAACGCGCAGAACGCGATTAAGAACGCACTCACCGTCTCGATCAACGGCGTCGCGGTCATCCCGTTCGTCATTGCGCGTGTCATCGACTGGCGCTTCGCCATTCCGATGGCAGTGCTCGCGCTCTTGGGAGGCTACTTTGGCGCGCGTTTCTTTCGGCGCGTTCCGCAGCACGTCTCGCGCGCGGTGGTCGTCGCGATCGGCGCGGTGATGACTTTAGTCTTCTTTATAAAAAGTTTCTGAGGCAAAAGAAAACAGCGGTCGGTTGTTCTTGGCAGGGTGAGCAGCGGACCGGTTCGAAAGCGCGTTTATCTCAGCGTTCCGTTTCTTTTATCGAGGTGTAGCATGTCGTTCTTCCGCTCGCGTATGCCCTTGTTGATGATGGCCACCCTGTTCGCAGCGTCGGCCTGTCATGGAAGCGCCGG
This sequence comes from Vulcanimicrobiota bacterium, assembly GCA_030043675.1. Lineage (GTDB taxonomy): Bacteria > Vulcanimicrobiota > Vulcanimicrobiia > Vulcanimicrobiales > Vulcanimicrobiaceae > Cybelea. Next base: position 2,356 of record JASHXG010000193.1, on the reverse strand, counting down.
GCTGCCGCCGAGCGCGCCCCAAGGGGACGGCGCATCGGCCGCATCGCGCACCGGCAACTCCGCGCTCGTGCCCGCCGACACCACCTCCATCTTGAAGGAGCTCACCAAAGACGTCGTGATCGGATCTACTGTGGATTCGGGTAACGGCGACAAAGGGCCGCGCGCGATCTCGATCGCTCCGTTTAGCAACGGGGTGTTCAAGAAGGGACAACTGCTCGTTTGCAACTTCGAAGACAAGGCCGGCACGGTCGGCAACGGAACGACGCTCGAGGTGCTCGATCCCAAGGCCGGGTCGAAGGCGAGCCGGCTTTATCAGGGCAGCGAGCTCGAAGGCTGCGACGGGGACGCGATCTCGCCCGCCGACGCCGTCTACGCCGCGGGTTTGATGAGCCACAAAGTCGTGGAGCTGGCCGTCCCCTATGGCGGAACGAAATATAAGGTGCACAAGACATACGGCTCGCCGATCGAGTCGCCGCTCGGGGATTCGGTTCAGCCAACCGCGCATGGGTACGCGGCCGATTACGTTTTCGTCGGCGACAGCAAGACCGGTTCGCTGGATATTTTTAGCGCCAACGACTACGGCCACCCGCTGCTGCAAGGGGTCACGGGCTTCGCCGTCAACGCCAAGGCCCCCGGCCATCGCTTGGGACCGTCCGGCACACAATACGTCTCGAAGGGCGATACGGTCTACGTCGTGGACGGCGTGACGAATACGATCGTGGCCGTCACCAGCGTTGGTAAGCTCTTGTTGAAAGACGAAATCGTCGTCCAACCCGGCGGCAAGACCTTCGACTGCAAGCACAAGGCCGACGCGTGCGCGCACCTCGTCCTGGCCGGCAAACCGCTCGATGGACCGTTGGCGTCGGCGCTGCTTCCGAACGGGAATCTCATCGTCGCGAATACGTTGGGGACCGCCAACATGCTGGTCGAGCTGACGCCGGCCGGCCAGGTCCTCGATACCAAGGTCGTCGACACGAGCGGCACGCAGGGTGTCTTCGGTCTGGTCGCCAGCGGCACGAGCGACTCGAACACCGTTCTCTTCTACACCGATACCAACGACAACAGCGTTCACGAACTCGAGCGCTAGAACCATCGAGGTGTAGGATGTCGTTTCCCCGCTCGCGCACGGCGCTGTTTATCATAGCGACGCTCTTTGCAACGTCGGCTTGCGGCGGTGGCGGCTCGCTGCCGTCGGGCGCGCCCCAAGCGGGCGGCGCGCCGCCGGCATTCGAGGCCGGCAAGGGCGTGGTACCCGCCGATAACACGTCGATCTTGAAGGAGCTCACGAAAGACGTCGTCATCGGGTCGACCGTCGACGCGAGCAATGGCGACATGGGACCGCGCGCGATCTCGATCGCTCCCGAAACGTACGGACTGAAGAAGGGGCAGCTGCTGGTTTGCAACTTCGAGGACAAGGCCGGCACGGTCGGCAACGGAACGACGCTCGAAGTGCTCGATTCGACGCCGGGCTCAAAGGCGACTCGGTTTTATCAGGGCGCCGCGATTCAAGGATGCGACGGCGATGCGATCTCGCAGAGCAACAGCGTCTTGGCGGCCGGGCTGATGAGCCACGAGGTAGTAGAATTTGCGATCCCCTACGGTGGCACGAAATACAAGTTGGCCAAGAAATACGGTTCACCGATCGAATCGCCCCTTGCGGACTCCGTCCAGCTTGGAGCGCACGAGTACGCCGCCGAGTACGCCTTCGTCGGCGACAGCAAGACCGGCTCGCTGATAGATTTCAGCGTCAACGGTTTCGGTCACCCGAACGCGCTCCAAGCGGTAACGGGCTTCGCCGTCAATAGCAAGGCCCCCGGCCATCGGCTAGGACCGTCCGGCATGCAATATGTCTCGAAGGGCGATACGGTCTACGTCGTCGACGGCGTGACCAACACCATCGTGGCCGTCACCGGTGTCGCGAATCTCTTGGAGAAGGACGAAATCGTCGTCCAACCCGGCGGCAAGACCTTCGATTGCAAACAGAAGAAGTTTACGTGCGCGCACCTCGTGCTCGCCGGCAAGCCGCTCGACGGGCCGTTGGCATCGGCGCTGCTTCCCAACGGGAATCTCATCGTGGCGAATACGTTGGGGACCGCCAACATGCTGGTCGAGCTGACGCCGGCCGGCACGGTCCTTGATACCAAGGTCGTCGACACGAACGGCACGCAGGGTGTCTTCGGTCTGGTCGCTAGCGGCAAGAGCGACTCGAACACCGTTCTCTTCTACACCGATACGAACGACAACAGCGTGCACGAGCTCGAGCGCTAGAACGCTCGAGTAATGACTTAAGTTTTCTTTGCACGAATTTTCCGGACGAAAAGAGAACGGCGGTCGGTTGTTCTTGCAGGGTGAGCAA
>JASHXG010000021.1 GCA_030043675.1 Vulcanimicrobiota bacterium | reverse complement strand
GTCACCGCCTATCCGCCGGCGTCAGCCGGCGCCAAGGCGCTGCTCGAGTTGTTGCGCGAGCGCTACGGCATCGTGCTGGCCGGCGGCCAGGGCGAGCTGGCCGGCAAGATCGTGCGCTTCGGCACGATGGGCGACATCAGCGAAGGCGATCTGCTCGGCGCCATCGGTGCCATCGAGCTGGCGCTGAACGACTTAGGCGCGATGGTGAGCTCGGGCGCGGGAACCGCCGCTGCCATTGAGTCGCTGGCCGCGCGCGTTACAAGTGGTGTCGCTTGAAATACGGGAGCAGGAAGGGACGCGCGATCCACGGGATCGTCGAAAGAATTGCATCCTCGATCGGCGCGTCATAAGTCGCGAGCGACGGCGCAAAACGCGATTCGTGCAAACCCGCACGAATGTCGGGCGAGAGTGGAAAGAAGAGCGCAACGAAGAGCACCAGCCACAAGAGAATCGCCCCCTTCGCGAAGCCGATGAGCGCACCGCCCAGCGAGTTTCCGATGCCGAGGAGCGGAAGCTTTGCGATCGTGCCGAGAAGACGCGCCACGATCAAGATCGCGATGTACGTTCCCAGCCCGGTAGCGAACATTCCGATGACGTGGGCCGAGCCGGGCCCGAGCTTGGTCCACTGCATGATGGGCGCATCGAGGCTTCCGTTGTAAAACCAGGGCGTGATCAGCGCGGCCGTTACCGCGACGGCTCCGCCGAGCTCGCCGACGAAACCGCGCGAATAACCCTTCAGCGTTGCGAGTACGAGCACGACCACGATGACGATGTCCGGCCACGCGACACCGCCGATCACGCGCGAATCTCCGCCCCGAAAGCTTCTCGGAGGACCTCGATCGCGCGATCGATCGCCGCATCGGCGTCGTCGTCGGTAATCGTCGTGTCGGTGCGCTGAAGCGTAATCCGGACCGCCAAGCTTTTGCGATCGGCGCCAACTTGCCGTCCGCGATACTCATCGAAGACGCGCGCGCCGGTGCAGATCGGACCTAGAGCGCCGGCGATGGTACTTTCGATCTGCAGCGCCGTCACGTCCAAGCCCACGATCAGTGCGAGATCCCGATAGGTCGAGGGAAACTTCGCGGGCGGCCGGTAGTGTGGCAGCCGATAGGCCGGCAAAGCTTCGAGATCGAGGCTGCAAACGTAGAGCGGCAGTTTGGCATCATAGGCTCGTTCCAAGCGGGGATCGATGCGTCCGATGACGCCGATCTCGCGATCATCAAGGCTCACGAGCGCCGTCTTTCCGGGGTGGAACGAAGCACGCGTGCCGGCCGATACCGCGTCGCGACGCCCCGTCACATCGCGCAGGAACGCCTCGCAATCGCCTTTGAGCTCGAGGAAATGCGCGTCGCGCCAGGCCGGTTCGTCACTTTGCTCGGCGGCGAAGCCGAAAACCAGGGCCGGCCGCTCGGTGATGCGTCCGTCGCGCCGAGCAAAGACGTGACCGATCTCGAAAACGCGAACCGGCGCGCTGACCGTCGCCATATACTCGATCAATCCGGGGACGAGCGAATCGCGCAGGAAGCGTTGCTCTTCAGAGAGCGGGTTGAGGACTTCGACCTCATCGCGACTCGGCAACAGGCCGGCACGCGCGGCGCGCTCGAACGGCTGCGCGCCGTGGAGCGAGTGCGTGATGATCTCGCGGTACCCCAACGCCGCCAGCGCACGTGCGATGCGGTTTTCGAGATCGTACTGCGCGCTCGAGATGTCGTGCGCCGCCACCGAGGGTACGACCGGGACAATTTTGTCGTAGCCTTCCATGCGCGCGACCTCTTCCACCAAGTCGGCGGCGATGAGCAGGTCGCGACGCCAGAACGGCGGCGTCACCAAGAGCCGGCCGGCTTTCTCCGGAAGGACGCTGCAGCCGAGCGCTTCGAGATGTTCGATGATCCGCGCCGGCGGAATATCCAGGCCCAGCAGCCGCTCGACCTCGCTCACCGGTAACGTAATCGGGACGGGCGGCGCGCCTTGCGCTCCAAACGCGCGTGCCTCATAGGCCGTCGCTCCCAATGCAACGAGCAGCTGCGCCGCGCGTGCCGCGCCGATCTCCGTCAACGCTGGCGCCAGCGTTTTTTCGTGACGCGCGGAGGCCTCGGTCCGCAGGCCCAGCTGACTGCTCATGCGCCGAACGCGCGTACCGTTGAAGTTGGCGGCTTCGAGGATCATGGCCGTCGTCGCGTCCGTGACTTCGCTGAACATCCCGCCCATCAGCCCCGCTAACCCGAGGGCGCGCTCTTTATCGGCGATAACCAGCGCTTGTTCGGAAAGCGTTCGCTCGACACCGTCGAGCGTGACCATTCTCTCACCGTTGCGCGCGTCGCGAACGATAAAGTGCTCGCCGCTCACACGCTCCGCGTCATAGAAGTGCAGCGGCTGTCCGGTCTCCAACATTACGTAGTTCGACACGTCGACGACATCGTTGATCGGACGCTGTCCGGCAAGGGCCAAGCGGACGCGCATCCAGGCCGGCGCGACGCCGACGCGAATTCCATCGAAACGTTGGGCGAC
>JASHXG010000192.1 GCA_030043675.1 Vulcanimicrobiota bacterium | reverse complement strand
AACGTGAATGGAGGCGCGATCGCAATAGGTCATCCGCTCGGCGCGACGGGGGTACGGTTGTTGGGTGCGCTTCTCATGGAGCTCGAACGTCGTAATATGCGGTATGGACTCCAGACGCTTTGTGAGGGCGGCGGGATGGCTAATGCGATGATCGTCGAACGGCTCGTCGCGTGACGCTCTTTCTCTAGGTAGAACAGTTTTGGACTGCGTTGTGGTCGCGCTCGCGATAAACGTTCCTGGGCCGTTGGCGGCTGCACGCCTTGCGCGACTCGGAGCCCGCGTGACCAAGGTTGAGCCCGAGAATGGCGACCCCCTGGAACGCGCGGCTCCGGCTTGGTATGGGACTTTGGTCGCGGACGTAGGGGTTAGACGCCTGAACCTTCGAGCGGAGGCGGGGCGGCACGAGTTGCATGAGATGTTAGGCCGCGCACAACTGCTCCTGACGTCGATGCGTCCCAGTGCGCTCGAAGCTTTGGGTCTGGGCTGGAGCAGGCTTCATGTCGACTATCCGCAGCTCTGCCACGTGGCGGTCATCGGCGAGCAGACGCCCAATGAGAATCGCGCCGGCCACGACCTCACCTACCAGGCGCGGGCGGGGCTCTTGACTCCGCCGGCCATGCCTCGAACGCTACTAGCAGATCTTTTTGCGGCCGAATGCGCCGTGAGTACGGCAATGACTCTGCTATATGAACACCAAGTTACCGGAATTGCGGCGTATTCTGAGGTTGTGATTGCAGACTCCGCTGCTCTCCTCGCTGATCCCATTCGATACGGCTTATGTGGAGAAGGCGGCATACTTAGCGGGGCATTTGCGAATTACCGGATCTACCGTGCGCTCGATGGATGGATAGCTCTTGCGGCGCTCGAGACGAAGTTCCAAGATTGCCTTCGAGACGCGCTTCACCTGACATCTCTTGATGGACAGAATTTGCAGCACATTTTCTATGGGCATACGTGCGCGTATTGGGAGGACTTCGCAATCCAACACGATTTGCCGATTTCCACGGTAGCCGCGATCTAGCCGTAGATCTTGCGGAGAAACGACGTCAGCGCGAGGTGCGAGCCTGATCCGCCGCGGAAGCCAATATGCCCGTCGGGTCGGACGAGGACGAGCGCGCCGCGTCCGGCGTTGTAGCGTTTCGTAAGCGCTTGACCGGGTTCCGTTGCGCGATTAACGTTCACCACGGCTACGTCCGGTGGGAGTTCGCGCGCTATCGCGGACGCAACGTCGCCGTCCGCGAATACCAGCAGTGTGAAACGCGTCGGGTGAAGCACCTCGAACAGACGCCGGTTACCAAGCGGCCCGTCGGGTGCGCGATCGCCGGCCCTTGGACGCGCGGACGGACCGTCGTCCACGCATAGCCACGAGCGCCCATGGTAGCTGATGCCCAGCTCAGACGTTGCATAGCTTCCAGCGCGTTTTGCGCGCGTACTGCGCATGAAAATCTGCAAAGCAAGGTCGCGCAGCCTCCGTCCGAGCGGATTGCGGATCGCGAACAACCGGCGACGTTGATCGACCTGACGAATAGTGTCAACGGCCACCGGGCGGCGTTCCGCCTGGTACGTGTCCAAGAGCGCTGACGAACTCTTGCCTTGGATCACGTGGGCCAATTTCCAGCCCAGATTGAACGCGTCTTGAATCCCGGTATTCATGCCTTGACCGCCATAGGGCGGGAAGACGTGTGCGGCATCACCCGCCAGGAATACCGTTCCGTTCCGATAGTCACGGGCCAAGCGGAGGCTGGTTCGATACGTCGATGCCCAGTGCAAGGCATCGATTGCAACTCGGCCCGGTCCCAGCGCTCGACGATCCAACAATGCTTGCAACGACTTGCGCGTCGGTTCTTGTAAGAGGTCGCGCTCTTTCGTTACGTCGACAAAGATGCGCCACTCTGACGGCCCGCCGGGCAAGGGCATGAGCATCAGGGGCCCGTCCGGGGCGAGCCATATCGTTGGGCTAGAGATCTCGTGGTTCGGCCGGAACGATAGGTCCGCTAGATAGTGCACTTCACCTGTGGAACCTCCTTCGAAGGCTATGCCGGCCGCCTCGCGCACGCGGCTGCGGGCGCCGTCGCAGCCCACGATCCAGCGAGCGGCGACGCGCCGGCCATCGCTTAATGCGGCCGCACGTTGATCGTCGAGGTCAACGAACTCGGTGCTCCACTCCACCTCGATCCCTAGCTCGGCGAGCTTCTGGCGCAGAATTTCCTCTAAAACGGGTTGGCGAAAGACGTAGGTGTACGGAAACGGCGCGTCCGGCGGGATCCAGGTTACTTCGGCCAACTCCGTGGTACCACGCATTATGACCGACACACCGAGTGGTTCGGAGCGCCGCAGGAGCCCATCGACAACACCCAGCGCGGCGAGCACCTCCATTGAGCGCGGCTGACAGCCTAACGCACGCGAGCTCGTCGCGTACAGCGCTCTGCGGTCGATGATCCGACACCGCACGCCGTTGACTGCCAACGTAAGGGCGGTGATCAGACCGGTCGGTCCCGCGCCGACGACGAGTACGGATGGAGCGTTCATTGTTGGATTAGTTCGGCGTATCGTAAAGAAAGTCCGCAAAAACTAGGCGGGATTCGAAGGGACTCGAGCGCGAAGCGCGGCCCATGAAGCGCGGAGGTGTATACGTGAAACTGCATGGGTCACTGGTGTTACTGTTATCATTGTGCCTCTCGGGCTCGGCATCGGCCCAGGTCACTGGCCGCATCTACCTCACCTCGCCGGTGGCCGCGCGGAACCATTTGCCGTTCTCCAGCGCCGTCTTGGTCGGGAACACACTGTACATCGCCGGAACGACCGCGCTCGGGCCCGGGGCAAGGAATGCGTTTAGTCCGGCGCAAGAAGCGCGCGCCGTCATGGACGACGTGAAGCACGTCGTGGAACGTGCCGGCATGACGATGGATGACGTCGTCTCGGTTCAAGTCTTCTGCACCGATCTGAGCGACTACGCTTCGTTTAACCGCGTCTACGCAACGTATTTTCATGGACACTATCCCGCTCGCGCCTTTATTGGCGCTGCGAGTCTACTCTTCGGTGCCCGTTACGAAGTTATGGGCGTAGCGGTGCGCCGCTAGTCGAACGACTAACTAGGAATTTGAGTGAGCACAGGCGGGGCGGCCTCACGCAGGGTGAGCCAGGCGTACGCCGAGCCCGTCCGGTGCGCGAGCGTCGATAGCGCGTCTACTTCATCGGGAAGATAGTGCGTGCGGTCGCGCTTGGGGCCGCAGGCGAGGAATCCGACAAGCTGTCCGCGCACCGTCATCGGAAGCAACAACGCGCCGCGAAACGGATGCTTAGGCTCATCGCATTCGAAGGGTTCGCTCCAGCGTCGCAGTCGCAAGACCGCGAGGTCGTCGCTGGAGAGCAACAGGGGGAGGTCGTAACCTTCGGCCGGTGTTGCTAGTACGAACGACGAGCCTTCGAGCGTATATACCGCGGCATATTCGGTTTCGAGGCGCGCGTGCAGCGCGTCGAATGTATCCAAGATCAATCGGTTTGGATCGGCGATTAAGTCGACCTCACGTGCGAATCGGCGAAGCGCCGCCAGCGCAGCTGCCTGCGCTCGGAAAACCACGGCGTTGACCGCGTGCTCGATCCGCCGATGGAGCGTCGTCAATGCGAAACCCATGAGCAGCGCCAAGCCGAGCTCAGCCATCACCGCAAAGCGCGACTCGGCGAGCCATTTCGCAAATACCCAGTCGACGAGCGCTAGGGCCGCGACCGCGATCGATGTGATGACCGCGTACACGAGCGCCCGGCTAAAAACGAAGCGGATATCGAAAAGCCGGTGCCGCAGTACGGTGTAGGCAAGAGCGACTGGCGCGATCACCGTCCAAGCGATTGCTAGATTCGCGAAAACGACGGGTAGTGCAATCCCCAGGTTGAATTCGATGGCTCCCCCCACCAGATTGGGGGCGTAGGCAACGGAAAAGGCCACGACGATCCAATGCAGGCGGCTACGGATCTCGCGATCGGCGGTGACGTACCTCGCGACGAGTACGGCCATGCCCGCGGCGAAGACGCTGTACCCTATCGATTGCTGAATCCCCGAGATCCATCTAGGAAGCAGCGCTGCGGCGAAGACGAACGCAGTGCTTGCGGCAACACCAAAGACCGCCAAGGCCGGGGTTACGCCAAAGAGCAAAATGCGCTCGGCGGTCGCGGAGGTACGTCGTAAGCGGATGTCCGGAAAGCGCATCGCAAATGACACGAATGCGGAGGGCGAGATGGCTGATGCCAGATTCCCGTACAAGACCAGCGCGAAGACCGCTGCGAACGGCAGGTGCCGGTAGAGCGTCACCCCGTCGTTACAGAACGAGTACGAGAAACCGTAAAACGCCCATGTCACCGGGCTGGGGCGTAGCAGCACTAAGGCGGCGGCGATGACGATGTAGAGAAGGAGTGCCAAGCATTCGATGACGTCGGTGACGTTATCGGCGAGTGTGCGCGGCCGCGTCTGCGCCGTTACCGTCACCGTACGTCCGGGCTCGACCGGCAGCTGCATCGCCTGACCCGCATCGGCAAGTATGTAACCGGGTGCTGCGAAAAATTTAACACGCTGCGCCGGGGTCAGTCTCGCGACGTCGATGCGGTCGCCTGCGCGCAGGCCGGCGTGCTGCGCGTTCCCACCGGCCCATGTCACTTCGCCCGATCGACTCGCCGAAAAATCGAATGCGGCGTACGGGTGCCACGGAATGAAGAGATCGCTCAGGACGGTGGCCACAACGACCGAGGCGGTGAATAGGATAAAAGCGGCGCGGATGATGGCGCGACTCTGCATACGTCCTGTTATTCTCTCGTATTGGCACGTGACCTACGGCGGGTCCCTAGGGCATCGTCTAAGGGCGGCGAATGTACCCACTCCTCGATCCTTGGCGTAGAAATGGAGCAGTCGCCATGATCAAAATCTCCGACGCGGCGAAGTACGTCGTGGTTTTTGCAGCCGCCGGCATACTCGCCGGCTGCGGCGGTCACAGTCCGCGCTGATCTCGCCGTTGACCTGCTGGTGGGACCCTTCTACTATCGCGTACTGGTAGGCGGGCAGCCCGTCGACAAGGAATTCACTGACAAGCTGATCGACGAATTTTTGAGCCGAGTTCCTTAAGCACAGCACAATAGCTCGTGAGGGCATCAATGGCGCAGTCGCAATCGTCGCCTCGTTCATCGCATCAAATGCCTGACGCGTTTCATTGGGGCGTCGCGACATCTTCGTATCAAATCGAGGGTGCGGTGAACGAAGATGGGCGTGGCGCCTCCATTTGGGATACGTACGCGCACACCATAGGAAAAATCAAGAATGGCGACACTGGCGACGTCGCGGACGATCACTACCACCGCTACGCCGATGATGTCAAGCTTATGCAGAGCATCGGCGTTACGGCATACCGGTTTTCGGTCGCTTGGCCGCGCATTTTCCCGAACGGGACGGGCACGCCAAACCCCCAAGGCCTTGCGTTCTACGATCGCCTGGTCGACGCGCAGCTTTCAGCCGGTATCGAGCCCTTCGCAACGCTCTACCATTGGGATTTACCGCAGGCGCTTCAGGACAGATACGGCGGGTGGCAATCGCGCGACACCGCGAAGGCCTTCGCCGAGTATGCCGGATATGTGGCATCGAAGCTCGGCGATCGTGTCAAGCACTTTTTTACAATGAACGAGTTTTACTCGTTCGTCGATATGGGTTATCAGGGCATCGAAATCGACGTCGGCGCTCAAAAGGTACGTGTCGAGCTGGCTCCCGGTCTGCACGTGGGACCAGCGATATATCAGGTCCGGCACAACGCCGTACTCGCGCAAGGACTAGCCATACAAGCGATTCGCGCTGTGGTAAAAGCTGGAACCAAGTGCGGGCCCGCCGACAATATCAACTCCGCCGTTCCCGTCGTTAACACTCCCGAGAACATCGCGGCGGCGCAACGCGCGACTCGCGAACTCAATGCCGCGTATCTGACGGTCATGCTCGAGGGCGCTTACACGGACGCGTACCTCGAGGCGGCCGGGCAAGATGGACCGAAAGTCCTCGATGGAGACCTTAAGGTCATTGGGACACCGGTGGACTTCGTCGGAATCAATGTCTACCGGCCGTCCGTGTACGTGATACCAAGCGCCGATGCTCCTGGGTTTAAGGCTATTCCTTTCAATGCATCGCATCCGCACATGCTCTCGAGTTGGCATCTGCTTGGCCCGGAGGTGATGTATTGGGCGCCACGTCAAGTCCGGTCGCTTTGGGGTGCCAAGGAGATCTACATCACCGAAAGTGGCTGCGGCGCGAGCGATGTTATTTCACCCGACGGTCGCGTATACGACTCTGACCGCATTATGTACACGCGCAACAATCTCGTCTGGCTGCAGCGCGCAACGGCTGAAGGAGTACCAGTCGCGGGCTATTTTCAGTGGAGCTTTATGGACAACTTCGAATGGGGCGACGGCTACGGGAATCGCTTCGGTCTCGTCTACGTTGACTTCTCGAGCCAGAAGCGGATTCCAAAACTGAGCGCCTCCTATTTTAAGGCCGCGGCCGCCGCCAACGCGCCTGTATGAGTCGCCCAGGTTTCGGCTGATCGCAAAGAGAATTGCGATCGCCCTCGGTCAATGCGGCGCGCTTCTGGGGAGGTTTCCCGTGCAACCTAGACTCGCATTACTCGCTGGTACGCTCGTGGTGCTGTTCGCAGCAGGCTGCTCGTCTCAAACGGCGGGAACACCCGCGCAAGCGCCGGAGAGCGGGCTCGTGCAATCGGTTCGAGCGGACGTCCGATTCGGCTTGACCCCAAAGCAGATCGAGTTCGCCGACGCGCAACGCGGCAACGGATACGTGCATGGAGACAAACGGAAGGCGACACTGTTCGTTTCGGACATCGACGCCGACGCGATCCGGCTCTTCTCGGCGAGAAGAAAGAATCCGAAGCAAAATGGCAGCATTACGACCGGCATCGATTTGCCCGTCAACATCGCTGTGGACCCCCACGGCACGCTCTACGTCGCCAATAATGGGAACGGCACGGTTACGGAGTATCCCGTCGGTACGACGAGCCCGAGCGTAACGTTGAGCGGCGCCTCGCTCGTCGATCCCAACGGCATCGCCGTCGACGACGGCGGTACGGTCTATGTGACGAGCGGCGCGAGCGCCGGCTCGTGCTATGTGCTGGTCTATCCGGAAGGCGCCTCTACGCCGAGCGAGCAGATCAACGGATTCGATCTCCCGGTTGGTCTTGCGATCGACAAGAAAGGCAACCTCTACGTCGGCGACGCGCTTGAAAACGTCGTTTGGAAGGTGCACAAGGGTTCGAAGACGCCGACTAAGCTCAATCTGAGCGGCTTGGACGATCCGGTGGGCGTCGCGATCGATCCGAGCAACAATCTCTGGGTCGCGAACAACGAGAACGACACCGTGTTGGGTTTTCATCTCGGCCACGACTCGCCGTTTATCACCATCACGAGCGGACTTAGCGGGCCTTACTCAATTGCATTCGCGAAGAGCGGCACGCTGTTCGTCGGCAACGGCTTCGACTATCCAGGAGATGTCGAGGGGTACAAAAGCGGCGCCACGATGCCATTCGAATCGATCAGCGTTGGGAATCCCGCCGGCCTCGCCGTATACCCCAAACTCAAGGATTAGTGCAGGCTCGGCGCTCCGTCTGACTAAAGGAACTAACATGCGCTACGCAATCCGGTGGTCGGCGGCCGGATCGGTCCTTGTCGTCGCGGCCGTCGTCGCGGCGACGGCGCACCTACTCTTGTCGGTCGCGATTCCTTCGTGCGTGGACCCCGCGTACCGCCACGTGGCGGTCGTCCCGCTGTTGTGCGGAGGATTCATCGGGATTGGCGTCATCCTTGCGACGGTCGCTCGTCGCTGCCTCGACCCCGTGGAGCGCCAAATCGCGATTCGTGCTCTAGCTCGCCGATCGGCCTGCGTCCCGGCCCTTGTCATGTGGGCTACGGTTTGCGCAATGGCCTTGGCCGTTTTCTGCGTCGGAGAGGGGATCGAGCAAATCGTTGCATTTGGCCATCTGTTGCCCGTTTCGGTGCACTACGACGTACTCGGCATGCTCGGCCTCTTTGCGGCCTGCTCGGGGATCGCTTGCGCCGTCTTACGGCGTCTCCTGCAACTTGTCATCGTGTCGGTTGCCGTCGTCGTGGAATGGCTCTTTTTAGCTCGCTTCGACTTGGGTGATCTGTGCAGGTCGATGCGTGAGACCCTGACCTTCATTCCGCCGTCGAAGCACCTCGCTTTAGAGAGTGCCACACGCCGAGGTCCTCCGGTCGCGCCTGCCTCAGCCTAGGCGCCCGACAGCCGGCGCCCTGCGTCGCGCGTTTATTCCGGAGGAAAGTTATCGTGTCCAATCGTTTCATTCCGCTTGCCGCGGCAAGCGGGCTTTTCGCGATTATCATGGTTGCGCGTTCACCCGTCGCATTTGCCCAGGAAAACCTGGTAACGGGTCACGTCGTTACCAGCACGGGTTCGGTGCCGATAGCGGCGTACCTCATCGAACGCGACCAGAACGGGCAGCAAAAGCGTCTTGAGTTCTGGGAAGAGGCCAACGGGAAAGTGATTCTCGCCTACGACGTCGACATGACAAAGCTCATGCACATGATCGTAGTGTCCGACGACCTTACCTCGTTCCAGCACGTTCATCCAAGGCTCGAGCCGAACGGCCATTTCACGATAGTCCTTGATCTTCCGGAGTCCGCTGGAGGCTATCACGTCTATGTGGACGGCATGCCGCACGGCTTGGGACGTCAAGTCGTTCGTTTCGATCTCCCCAGCGCGAAGGGCGTTGCCGCGACGCGCCTTGTTCATGAGAGCGACGGCACGGTCCGCGTTGGGCCCTACACCCTAGAGTATTCGCCGATGGTTGTCCCAGCCGGCGAAATTTCGGACAT
>JASHXG010000191.1 GCA_030043675.1 Vulcanimicrobiota bacterium | reverse complement strand
CCAGTTGAGAAGCACGGATTCTTCAGAACGTTCGTGGCCGCGGGACTGATGCCGCGCGACTGTGCGAAGAGCGCCGGCCCTCCACTCGTCGGAGGGATGCCACTGGAACTGCACGCTGTCATGAACAGCGCGGCGGCTGCGATGGCGCAGCCGATCGAGATGTGTCGTCGCATGAACAGATTTCCTCCCTGAGAGACGCGTAGGATGCCGCAATCTATCGATGGCTCTGCGCGCTATCCTGCGCCTCGTTAAGAAGGTTACGGGCTCTTAATAGGACGATAAGAAATCTTTTCAGCCGATGATGACGTGAACGATCGCTTGACCAGGTGGCTCAATCGACGTTCGCGACCCTGACGGCCGTAACTTGAATCATTTTGGTCCAAGCCCGGCCGTCGTCCGCCGAGATTTCGACCGTCGTTTCTTGCTTCTCAGGGGAAAGAAAGACAAAGATGGTGCGTTGGACGAGCAGCTTTCCCGCGTCGTGAATCTCGGACGACGCGATCCAGGTATCGCCACTCTGCGTTACCGTCTCACGAGAGGGCTGCGAATCCTTATCTACGCTAACGTGGGCATATGTTTTTGCAGCCGGGTCGTAGCTCAAGATAGACAGGGTATCGTGCGGGGGATCGGTAGAAAAGTAATCGCAGACCATGTAGCCCCTGTTTGGCGCCCACTTGCAATCGGCGGTTCCCGAATCCGAATGAGCGCGGCTGTAGGCGGTGCCGTAAATCTGACCGGCGTAATGCCAGCGTCCTGCCCACACTCCGAGCTTTCCGGCAGGATCCGGCGACCGCGACGCATCCGGAGCTGCGCCGGCCAACGCTATCAGCGTTACGATTGACAGGAACGGCGCTGCGAGCCGCATGAGTGCCTCCTAAAGTGGCGAGCTACGTCGATAAACGCGCTATCGCGGGCCGGTGTGACTCGGCCCGGCCGTGCCTCACCTTTTACGCAACCACGCGCGTCATCGCGTCTTCGTCGACGTCGCGATAGAACTCGTTGTCGGTCTCGCTCACCCCGTCCGAGGCCCACGGATCGATCTCTCCGCGGGTCGTCGGGACGTGCACGGTAGGCCCGGCTGCATCGGAGTAATCGGCGCCGTCGAACGGCTCGAAGCTCGCGCTCTCGCGGTGCGCAAGCACGAGTGAGCGTACGGCATCCGCGGCGGCCTTCGCGTCGGAGCGCAGGTCGCCGTCCAGCCGCGTGTCGCCGGCGAGGGTGTCGTAGAATGCGATGGCCGGACGATCGGCGCGCCAAGGCATGTCCTTGGTGGCTTCGGGGAAGCGCACCATTCCGTCGATTCCGCGAGCGTCCTCGCGAATCGCACCGTGCGCCTCCGGAGCGCTCGCGGCGGCGGCATCGTTCAGCCGCTTGATCGCCTCTTTGGCGCGCGTCATCTTCGCCGGGTCGAGGTCGAGCACGTCGAAGGCTGCGGCGGGTCCGAAGTTGCCGAAGCCGCCGGCATCGTACTTCGTTCGCATCACGTCGTTGACGATCGCCTTGCCCATCGCCTTCGGATCGTCCTGATGCGCAGCGATGGCGTGCGCGACGTTGCTGGGCACGCCCGGTGCGAGCATCGTTTCGGGGCTGGCGGCGAGATATTTCACCCCGGCGTGCGAGAGCGCGTCGGCAAAGCCCATCGTGTCCATCAGGCACTGATTCGCGACCACGCCGTCGACGGTACGGCCGGAATCTTCGGGATGCTCCTGCGCGTGCATCGCGACGCCGTCGGCGATCGCGTCGGCGATCTTCGGCATCGGCATGACGTCTCCGTCGCGCGTCTCGAGGCCGCCGCCGTCGCCGCCGCCGTGATCGACCAGGTCGATCCACGTCTGCTTGGCTCCGGCGGCTTGCGCGTCGTCGAGCGTCTGCGCGACAAACCGCGCCAAGTTCTGCTCGTCGCTCATGTCGTGCGCTTTACCGACGTGCACGCCGGCTACGTTTCCGTCGGCGATCGTGTACTGCGCGGTGTGTAAGGTTCCATGCTCGACTCCATCGCCGTCGGGGCGCAGCGAGGTCGTGTCTTGGACCGTGAACTCGATGCGCGAATCGGTTCGGCTCGTCTGCAGTGCCTGCGAGAGCGTTGATTCCTGGATCGCATCGAGATTGTTGTCGCCGTCGCGGTAGATGCCGAACTCGAGCGCGCGCCGCGCCGGCGTGGTGGTGACGTTCTGCAGCATGAGGCCTCCTGACGAGTGAAGTCAGGACGCTACTGCGACGAGAAGAGGGAACGACAAGGGCGCGGAACCGGGCACCGGCGGGCACAAGACTCAGCTTACGGGGCCTTCGGCTCAAGCCCGACGTGCGACTTTGCGAGATACTGTAACAAAACTCTACTCAGATTGGTGGCGAGATGTCTTTGCAGCTGAGCCGATTTAGCTTATTCTTCGTTGCGACGCTCGTCGTTGGCGGCTGTGTGGGCTATGGCGGAGTGGGACCAGCCGGCTCGATCGTGCCCCTAGGGGCAATGCAACAAGGCCACGACATGGCGTTGGCCGTCCAAGGCGATCGCTCTTGGATGCTACCTGAAGCAAAAGGCGAAGCCTTGCTCTACACGTCCGACCTCATTCTGGACAAGGTCTTCGTCCTATCGTTTCCAGCCGGCAAATTGGTGGGGACACTGGTCTTTCCCAACGACCCCTGGGGTCTCTGCAGCGACAACATGGGCGACGTTTTCATTACGCGCTTCCAAACGTATGGCGGTGTCGGCCAAGTTGACGAATATCAGCACGGCGGCACCAAGCCAATTGCAACGAGAAGTCTTCCGGACGGAGAATCTGCTACGTGCTCCGTTGACCCCACAACCGGCGACCTAGCCGTGGCTTCGGACGGCAACTCTAGTAATCGTACCAATATCATTTCCATCTTCTCGCCGCCGTTACGGAAAGGGGCGCCGCCGCGTACCGTTGATGCACCCAACACGATGGCTTCTGGACCGAACTGCGCGTACGACAATCACGGCAATCTCTTTCTCATGACGCTGCAGTATACGTCGGGATGGGTCTTAGACGAGCTTCCGTCAGGCTCGAATACACTTGTGCCCGTCAGCCTAAGCGGGGTCTGGGGAGGGAATATCCAGTGGCACGGAACGTATCTGGCGATGGGAATCCCGACGGTTGATCACGTGAAGATATCGGGAGCAGTCGGCGAGGCCATCGGGGTTACGAAACTTCCGGGCGAACGGAAGGATTTCGACGGCGACTACGGCCCGTTCTGGATCGATCGCCGCATGATCGCGGCACCGTATAATTATCCAGGTGACCGCCGAAGGGGTAAGCAGTATCTGTTGG
>JASHXG010000020.1 GCA_030043675.1 Vulcanimicrobiota bacterium | reverse complement strand
TCGATGAGCCGAGCGCCGTGGTCTTCGCACGCGGAGACCGCGACGACGTTGGCCGTTGCCGGCCGAGGCGCGAGGGCGGAGGCGACGGCGAGCGCCGCCACCATGAGTTGCGGGCCCCAGCCGCGGAAAACCCGACCGGGGAACCGCTTTAGGGCGGCAACGGCGGCGTCGTCCTCGGGGCCTGCGGGATTGCGGGTGTTGAGCTGCTCTCTCTCGTCGATGCGTTGCACGGTCATTTCCTCCGTGCATCGATTATGAAAGCGCGCCGGCGCGGCCGACAGCGACACTGTGACAGTTCATTTGTACAGTTCGACCAGGGCGCGTCGGCGCCGGACTCGAACGCCTGCGCGGTCAGCGGCACGTACAGGTCGCGCAGGTGAGGCGTGAAGGATCCGGTCGAGTCGAGCTTTGGCTCGCTCTTACGACAGTTACGGTTGGAACGGCGGCTCTCACAAGAAGAGCTGGCCGAACGCGCCCGCATGAGCGTCGCGGCGATCAGCGCGATCGAGCGCGGTAGCCGGCAGGCTCCGTACCGCAGCACCGTCGACCTCTTAGCCGACGGTCTCGGTATCGACGGCGAGGCGCGCGCCCGGCTTCACTCGCTGGCGCAGCGCCGGCGTAAGGCCCGGGCGCTGCCGGGTCGCGTCGCGCCGCTGCCCAGCGTGCCGAATAACCTTCCGCTGCAGCTGACGTCGTTCGTGGATCGCGCCCAAGAGCGAGCCAACGTCGAAGCCTTGCTGCGCAGGTATCGTTTGGTGACCTTGACGGGGGCCGGCGGGATCGGCAAGACGCGCCTTGCCCTGGAGGTGGCCTCCGAGATGCTCGGCGCGTTTGAAGACGGCGCATGGCTCGTCGAGTTGGCGCCGTTGACCGACGGCGCTCTGGTTTCCGGCGCGATTGCGACGGTGTTGGGTGTGCAAGAGGATCCGGGACGCGCGCTGCGCGAGACGATCAACGCTCACCTCAAGAGCAAGGCGCTGCTACTGATTCTCGACAACTGCGAGCACGTTCTGGGGTCCCTCGCTGTCGCCGTCGACGCGATGCTGCGCAGCTGTGCCCAGCTTCGCGTGCTCTGCACGAGCATCGAGCCGCTCGGCATTGCCGGCGAACACGTTTACCCCACGCCGTCGTTGCCGGCGCCGGCACGCAACGTCACGTCCGCACTTACGGCGCCCGAAGCGCTCGGTTACGCATCGGTCGCGCTCTTTGCCGATCGCGCGCAGGCGGCGAATGCGAGTTTCGAGCTGACCGACGCCTATGCGCCGGTCGTCGGTAACCTATGCCGGCGTTTGGACGGAATCGCGCTTGCCGTCGAGCTCGCGGCGGCACGCGTAGGCACGATGCCGGTGAAAACGCTGGCCGAGAAGCTCGACGAACGCTTTCGCCTGCTTACGTACGGAAATCGTGCCGGTCCCCGCCGTCAGCAGACGCTCCAGGCGCTGATCGACTGGAGCTACAATTTGCTCTCCGAGCCGGAGCGGTCGCTATTCTGCCGTTTGGCGATCTTCGCGGGCGGCTTCACGGTCGATCTTGCGACGGCGATTTGGAACGAGGGCGGCGAGCGCGATGCGCTCGACGTCTTGGGTTCGCTCGTGAAGAAGTCGCTGGTGCAAACCGAGGTTGCCGGCGACACTCCGCGCTATCGTCTGCTCGAGTCGACGCGCCTGTTCGCGCGCGAGCGGTTGATCGAACGGGACGAATTGGATTCGGTGAGCGCCGCGCACGCGGCGGCGATGCTGGAACTGGCCGAGCGGCTGGAGGTCGCCTACGAAACAATGCCGGACCGGGCCTGGAAGGCGCTCGCGGAGCCGGAGCTGGAGAACTGGAGAGCGGCGCTGGAATGGTCGCTCGGCTCGCAGCGTGACGTTCCGCTCGGCCAACGGCTTACGGTAGCGTTGAGCCCGATGTGGGCCACGCAGGCCGCGGTTGAAGGCCGTCGGTGGATCCGGCTGGCCATGAACACGATCGACGAGCGAACGCCGCTCGGCACCGACGCGCGCCTCGAACTCGCCGACGCAAAGATCGCGATGTATCTGACGTTCTGGAAACCGATGCTGGCGGCAGCTCAACGGGCGCTGGAACTCTTCGAACGAGCCGGTGATGCCGCGGGAGCCGCCGAAAGCCGCATCGTCGCGGGCCGCGCACTGGCGCTGCTCGGCGACGCGCGGGAGAGCGAGAGGCTGTTGGCACCGTCCCTCGACGCTTGCCGTGCGTTGGGTAAGCCGCGGCTTACCGGGCTCGCGCTGGAGAGTCTGGCGATGGCACGCATGACGGCGGGCGACGTTGCAGGCTCGCGCCCATTGTATGCAGAGGCAATAGCCGTGCTCGAGCCGATCGGCGCCGAGCAGTCGCTCTTCAACGCGACGGTCAATCTCGCGGGCGCGGAGTTTCGTGGGGGCGACGCGGAAACGGCGCTGCGCCTTGCGACCGGCGCGCTTGGGAAATACCAGGCGCTCCACAATCCTCGCGAAGTGCTGGTCGTCTGCAATATCGCTGCCTATCTGGTGGCGCTCGGGCGATTCGACGATGGACGCGTACAGGCTTGGAAAGGGCTCAACATGGCGTTGGAACGGCAGATGGAGGTGCCCGCCACTTGGGCGCTGCAACACCTGGCGGCCATCGCCGCGCTGCGCTATGCCGACGATGACCGGCGAGCGATCAACGCTCGTCGCCGCGCCGCCCGAATACTCGGCTTCGTCGATGCTCGGCTAGCGGCGCTCGACACCACGCGAAAATACACCGAGCAGCAGGAGTACACGGCGCTGCTGGCGCTGTTGCGCGGCACCCTCGGCGCGGGCGACCTAGATGCTCGCCTCGCGGAGGGCGGTCGCTGGTCGAATCAAGAGGTGGTGGCCGAGGCTCGCGAGATCTGAGCGCGGGCCACGCAGCCGTTAGTCGTTTGCGGGTCCGTTCGCACCGTTGAAGATACAGATGGGATTGACGCTGGGATCTTCTCCCGCGAGATCTGCTGGCGAAGCCGGCGTATAGTTTTCGGAGTAGGCGCGCATCGCGGTGAGATCCGCGTTGCTCGGAGTTACCGCCAGCCCAAGCGTCGACTGGATGAGGGCGCCCAAGCCCTCCCAGCCGTTGCTCTGTATCTCAACCCATTGGGCGCGCAGGGTGGCCGAGTCGTACAGGGCTTGGATGAAGCCGGCTGCCGCGGCATTCTGTTGTGTCGGGTTCATGACGTCCTCTCAAAAAGGTACTTTGAACATGCTGAAGGGATTTAAGGCCTCTCTGGCCTTGGGACCGATTCGTCCGTCGACGCAGGTCGTTTCGAGCTCCGGAACGATCGCGCGAACGACCGTTACCGGCAGATCCGGCGGTGACAGGTCGACAATCGTTGCAGACGAGGCGCCGAAAAGTGCCAGGGCCGATAGGATGCGCCTCACGTCCTCGGCCACGTCGTTTGTCGAGAGGTCGGGTATTGGTCCCAACCCGATCGAGCGCGCCGGAAGATCGTAAAACCAAACCTTCTTCGGCGCTTTGGAAAGCCGACGGGTGTGCTCCGTGGCGCGCGTCGGCGCGTCGCTCGCGCGTAATGCATCATCGCGAGCGCCGTGAATATCGGTCAGCCTGCTTTGCGCCGCCTCAGTGATGGCCCGAATGGCGGCATGAGCGGGCGAGAGCGAACAGCCCAAGCCGATATGGGACATCGGCGGAACGGATCCTTCCTCGACGATGCTTGACAGCATCACTGCAGGCAGATGCGGCTCGTACAAGTAGAGAATCCGCAACCGCAAGCCTTGAGCCGTGACACGCTCGGCCAGTCGATCGAGGTCCGCATTCCCGCTTGGGATTCGAAGCTCGGGCGCAAACGCTATATCGTGCGCACCTCGTCCACCAAGCATCCGGGGCAGGCGTTCACATCGCATCTGGTAGAGCGACCAGCTGTGGCGTTCGATCAGCTCGCAGAGCGCGTGATAGGTCGCCTCGGTGAGCGTGTTTCCCGAGGCCAAACCGTTCGAAGTCGGAACCGGAAAGCTCGGGTCTTTGGGGCGGCGGAGATGCACTGAGTCGAGCGGCACGTGCACGCTGCGTCCGTTGAGGAGATCGTGGCCCTCGATACACTCCACACCGGCGAGAGCGCGCGTGCGAGACTGTAGCCACGGTGAAGCGGCGGTCACGCGTTCGACGGCCTCGAATACCGCGCTCGCGCGCGCCGCCTCCTTCGTCGCACCCTTGCCATTGAAGACGGTCAGTCCGGCGCCCGAAGTTGGGACGATCGCGCAGAAAGTGGGAATGCCGATGCGATCGAGGCGCGTGATGTCGCCGATGCGCGTGATTGCGCAACGCGCGCGAAGCTCCGCAACGAGCTCGAGCGTTCGTTCGAGCGGAACGCAACGATCGTACGATCCGGACGCCTTGCGGTGAGAGGCCGTCTGGTCAAGCATGGGCGTGCTCGCGCCGAGCAAGGGCGCGCAGGACGCTATTCAGCGCAAACCGCGCGTCGAGGCGCTTCAGATCGCCGCGTCTCGCCGCCAGCGCCCCGAGCGCCGCGCGAGCCTTCGCGGGCGCAAGCGCCAGCACGTCCTCCCAGGTTCGATCCGCGTAGTAGACCTCGCGCGCTTGCGCGACAAGCCGACCGGCTTCGGAGCACGAGATGATGCCGCGCCGCACCGCCAGCCGTGCCACGAAACGAACGTTTACCGAGGGAACGCTTAGCGCCGATTGGGTCCGCGGATCGACGGCCACCGCGACCTCGTCGTCGCCGTCGATGACCTCGCAAATATACCAGCGCGCGATGATGCCGAGCGGCGCGAAGCCGTAGGGCGCGCACTCTGCGGCTCGCAGCGCGCCCAAGCTCGCGGCCCCGAAACAGCAAACCCGTTGCGCGGCCTTGTAGCACTCCTTGGGCGAAGGCGCGAGGTCGTGATGAAAGACGCCGTCTATTAAGAGAAGGTTATCGAAGCTCGCAGCTGCGCGCTCGATGTCGCCGCGCGCAGCCGGCGGCAGATAGGAAACCTCCGCAACGGGTAGCCGGTCTTCAGGCGCCAGCGAGGGACCGCAAAATACGGCGAGGCTCCCTGATGAAGCCATTGACTAAGCTTTGCGAGGAATAGCTTGCATGCCTGCCGCGAGGCGCAAGCGCGGGAGCGTCGAAGCAGGCCGGTCCGTTCGTCGGCCGCGCTACGCGGCGAAAGGAGTCTTCTCCCATGTTCGACGTGATCAAGAGTTTCGCGGAGCAAGCCACTTCGGGGAATCTCGATTCTTCTCAAGTCAGTCAAGCGGTGAGCGATCATGTCAACACCGTCAGCGACGATCAGCTCAGCGATCATCTGCAAACCGCAGCTTCGAACCTACAGCAGAACGGGCAAGACGATCTTGCGCAGCAAGTCACGGGCCTCGTGGAGCAGGTTAGCTCGAATCCGTCCGGTGCACGCGACACGATCGTTTCGTTCGTAACCAATAATCCGTCGGTGCTCCAGCACTTCGCGCCGGAGTTCGCGCAGGGCATCACGTCGAGGCTCGGCCTATGAAGCGTCTGCCGGCGGTCGCGATCGGTGTGGCGTTGTTGTGCTTGGGCGGATGCGGCCATCACGCCGGCAACGTTACGACGCAGAGTGCCGGCGCCGGGCAGCAGCCGGCCGGCGGTACAACGATCGTGGCTGCCGGCACCGATTACTACGGCAAGCTCGAACAGCCGATGGGCTCGAAAACGAGCAAAGACGGGGACACGTTCGCGATCGACGAGATGCGATCGAGCGATCCGGCGCTGAAGGGCGCAACCATCGACGGTCACCTCGAGGGCGTTCAGGCGGCCGGCCCGATGCGCAATCCGAAGATGACGATCGTCTTCGACGACATCCGCCTGGCCGATGGAACGAAGGCGCCGGTCAACGTGCAGTTGCTCACGCTCCACGCCTTCTCACCGAAGACCCATCATCTTCGCACGATCGGCTTGATGATCGGGGGCGCGGTCGCCGGTCACGAGGTTGCGGTGCACAC
Organism: Vulcanimicrobiota bacterium; assembly: GCA_030043675.1. Taxonomy (GTDB): domain Bacteria; phylum Vulcanimicrobiota; class Vulcanimicrobiia; order Vulcanimicrobiales; family Vulcanimicrobiaceae; genus Cybelea. Next base: position 31,973 of record JASHXG010000020.1, on the reverse strand, counting down.
CGGAAGCCACCACGGTGCGCTGTTGGGAGCGGCCGGCGGCTACGCCCTTTCGCAGCAGCTAAAAACCGACATCGCCGTTCCCGCGGGAACGATTCTCGAGGTGCGGTTCAAGTCGCCGGTGACCAGCGGCGCGGGCAACTCGTAACGATTTAGCGTTGTCCCGGCGAGCCGGGCTCGGCGACGAAGTCGTAGAGGTGACCGTCGTACGCCGCGGTCCCCGAAATGGTCCCGTCCGCGTCCATGGTGCCGTTCACCGAGAGCGCGTTGCCGACGTAGAGTTGAACGTGGCCGTCGCTCGCGAGCGTTCCCGTGACCGGTGAAATGTGGTCGTTGAGCCGATCGGGGCGCACGGATATCCCGGTATACTGACCGCTGATCGTGCCGTCGCGCACCACGAGCTCCATCGTTCCGGCGTGGGGCACGCGCGAGAACCCGAAAGCAGGCGTAAAGGCGGCGACGTAGGCGGCCGGCGCCGCGCTCTCGATGCCGGTGGTCACGGCGAGCGCGGGGGCGACGGTCGCGGCCAGCGCGAGGATCGCGGCCGGCAGGGTATACCACGATTTGAAGAACGTCATGGCTCCATTTTGGCGCCCGCGGCTGCGCGTGCGCTGAGTTTGAGATGAACGAACGATTAGTGAGGAACGCGATGAAGCAGCACGCTCCATCGGGACGCGCGATAGGACGCCCGGTTTTCGCGCAACCCGAGCCCACGCCGGATCCGAAGCGCTTTCGAATCAAACACGCTTCGGACAAAGAAACCTACTACGAGATCGACAAGCTCAACAAAGAGCACAAACTGTACGCGACCGTCATTCCGTCGCCGCGCCCCACGCAAAAAGGCAGTGCCGACGAGCCGGTACTCACGCTCTTGGAGGTGCTTGGCAACGATACGGCGGCGCTTAAGAAGATCGAGCAGCACGGGCAAATCGTCTTTCACTCGTGTGGCGATTGCGGCAGCACGCGCGGGCCCAAGACGGAGGACGAGGTCACCGACAAACTCGTCGCCGACTTTGACGAGTCGCAAGAGCGCGAGATCCCGCAGTTTCAATTTCTTCTGGGCGACGTCGTCTATAACTTCGGTGAGGTCGAATACTATTACGATCAGTTCTACGAGCCATATCGCAACTACCCGGCGCCGATTTTGGCGGCCGCGGGCAATCACGACGGCATGGTGCCGCCCGGCGAGCCGATTCCGAGCTTGCGCGGCTACTTGCGAAACTTCTGTACGCCCGGCTTCGTCGTGCTGCCCGAGGCGGGCGGCCTTTCGCGTACGGCGCAAATCCAGCCGGGCGTCTATTACACGTTCGAAGCGCCCTTCGTGCGGATCATCTCGCTCTACAGCAACACGCTCGAGGATCCGGGCGTCATCGCGGATCCGACGCCCGGCACGAAAATCGGCACCGCCCAGCTGACATACCTTGCGGCGGCTCTAACCCGAGCGCGCGACGATGCCGAGAACGGCACGTACAGCGGCGCCGTCATTATCGCGCACCACCACCCGTCGTTCTGCGCCGGATCGCGGCACGGCTGGAGCGAGCAAATGCAGCGCCAGATCGACGCAGTTTGTGAAAAGGTCGGCTTCTGGCCGCACGCCGATCTTTCGGGACACGCGCACAACTACCAACGTTTCACGCGCACGCGCCCGATCGAAACCAGTGGCCGAACCTTCGCGAACGCGCAGATTCCGTATGTGGTCTGCGGCAATGGCGGCCATGCGCTGCAGAAGATCCGCGGTCAAGGCGGGAGCGCCCTGCGCGCACCGCAGATCATTCAGACCGCCGCGCAGGGCAATCGGCCGGGACAGGTCGTCGGACAGGTCGCGCTCGAGAACTACGACGATGGTGACTACGGCTATCTGCGCATCGTCGCCGATCCCAAGCAGCTGCTCATCGAATACCATCCAGCCAGCGACGGCGGCGACGCCAAAACACCAGACGATTCGGTGACCGTCGATCTCGCGACGCGACGGCTCGTGCACTACGCCGCCCCGAATCTCGGCGAGCCGGATGAAGCCGCCCGCATCCGACGAAGGAGACTCGCCTAAGGAGGTGCGCCCCTTATGCCGGTCCGATCCCTGGCCGTTCTCCTCATGCTGTTCGCGACGTTGACTTGGGCGGCCGCGCAGCCGGCCGGAACGATCGGCGAGGACGACTATCAGCGCCTGGTTGGCCTGGCGTCTCCGGTACTCTCGCCCGACGGAAAAGCGGCGGTCGTGCTGGTCTCGCGCATCGCGTGGGACGAAGACCGCCGCGACAACGAGCTGGTTCTGATCGACCTCGCCACGCACGCGCAACGGACGCTCACTTATCAACGCAAGGGACTTTCGGATCCGGCCTTCTCGCCTGATGGGACGCGCCTGGCGTTCCTCGCCGAAGACGGCACCGGAGCCGACGCGCAGAGTCAGGTCTTCGTCATGCCGCTCAACGGCGGCGACGCGCACCCGGTCACGCATGCGAAGGGCGGCGTCGAACAGTTCGCCTGGCGCCCGGACGGAGCGGCGATCGCGTTCGTTTCTGCGGATCCACCGCCGGAACCCAAGGGAGCCGACCGCTTCCGCGACAGCTTCGTTTTCACGACCCAGCCGATCGTGGCGCGCCGGCCGGCACATCCCGCGCACCTCTTCCTCGTCTCGCTGCGCGACGGAACGATGACGCAGCTGACCTTCGGCGCGCAGAGCATCGTCACCGGCGAAGCGCAGTCGACGCTCTCGTGGTCCCCAGACGGAAAGAGCATCGTTTTCACCCTCGCGCCCGACGCGATCCTCAACGACGAAAGCTATTCGCACGTCGTGCTGCTCGACGTCGCCACTCGCGCCGTGCGTCCCCTTACAACGCATACTGCATGGGAGAGTAACGCGCTCTTCTCGCCCGATGGTCGCCACATCGCCTACGCGTATTCCGACGGCGATTCGCAAGTCAATCTGGTGCAGGTCTACGTGACGACGCCGGCCGGCGGAAACGGTACGCCGGTCTCGACGCCGGTCGATCGCACGGTGGCAGACTTCGCCTGGGCACGCGACTCGAAGAGCCTCTACTTCACCGCGCCCTATGACGCTACGACGGCGCTCTTTCGGGTGCCGCTCGAAGGGCGGCCGGAACGCGTCGAGCTCGGCGATCTAACCATGGCGCCCGAGCTTGCGAATGCGCTCGGGCCGGACGGAACGCTGCTCTTCATCGCTTCCTCGCCAAAACAGCCGCCCGAACTCTTTTTCCGCGCGGCCGCCGGCGCGACGACGCGTTTAACCGACTACAATGCATCGATCGCGGCGCTGAATCTCGCCTCGGCGCAACGCATTACCTTTCCCACTAGCCTCGGTATCACCGGCGATGCCGTGCTCTACACGCCGCCCGGCTTTGTCGAAGGGCGCCGCTATCCGCTGAGCGTCTTCATTCACGGCGGCCCGACCTCATCGTCGACACTGGGTTTTGATTTCTGGTCGCAGGTCATGGCCGCGCGTGGATGGCTGGTGCTGCGGCCCAACTATCGCGGCAGCAACAACCTCGGCCTCGCCTATCAACGCGCCGTGCTTTACGACCCCGAGCTAGGACCCGGCAAGGACATCATGGCCGCGATCGACGCGGTGCGTGCGCGCGGCATCGTCGACGACAGCCGCATCGCCGTCTCGGGCTGGTCGTACGGCGGAATCATGACGGCGTGGATGATCTCGAAGTACCATATTTGGAAGGCGGCGGTGTCGGGTGCTTCGGTCAACGATTGGATCACCGATTACGGCACGGCCGATGACAGTCTAGCCGACGCGGATCTTTTTCACGGCTCGCCGTTCATGAGCGCCAACGTGGATGAATGGCGGCGCGCTTCGGCGATCAGCTACGCCGGCGACGTGACGACGCCGGTGCTGATCCTCTCCGACGTCGGCGACAACCGCGATCCGTTCGCCACTTCATCGATGTACTGGCGCGCGCTGCGCGACAACCACAAGGATGCGACGCTGCGCGTTTGGCCGGTCGACGGCCATTTCCCGCGCGATCCGGTGCGGACCGTTGACGTCTACCATTACTGGCTCGGTTTCATCGGCCAGCATTTCCAGTGAGGACTCATCCAATCGGCAAGTGGTGGCGTACAACGATCATGCGATGGTGGCTGCTCGCGGTCGCATGCTGCATAGCCGCGGCGTGCATGCCTGCCCGTCAGCCGGCAAGCGCCGCGTCAGTGTCGCTCGACCGGCTCGACGGAGCCGGCGATTGGATCAACGGCCGCGTTTCGGCCCGGGATCTGTCAGGTGACGTCGTGGTCCTCGACGTCTTTACCGTCGACTGCTTCAACTGCCGAAACGTCGTGCCCACCCTACGCGCGCTTTATGCTCGCGACCGCGCGCGTGGCTTGAGGATCATCGGCATCCACGCACCGGAGACGCCGGTGGAACGTTCGCGGCCTTACGTCGAGCAGAGCCTCGCCAGCCAAGGCATCGTCTGGCCGGTCGCGATCGACAACGATTTTGCGCTCTGGCACGCCTATGACGTCCAAGCCTGGCCTACCGAGCTCATCTTCGATCGGCGGGGCGCGCTGCACCGAACGATCGTGGGCGACTCTCAAGACGACGACGTTCGCGCGACCGTAGAGTCGCTGCTCGGCTCCTAACGGCTAGATCGTCAAGACCATGCGGAAGCGCGCCGCGCCGCTCAGCATGCGGTCGTAGGCGTCCTGCGCGCGTTCGAGCGGCATCGTTTCGACCATCGCGCGAACGCCCGTCTGCGCGCTGAAGTTCATCGCGTCTTCCGAGTCGGCCGAGGTGCCCGAGGGCCAGGCTTGGATCGACTGACGTGCGCCGATCATCGCTGCCGTGTTCACCGGCAGGGGCGCAAACGAGGCGCCTACGACGAGCAGCTCTCCGTCGACGCCGAGTCCCCCGAAGACCGGCTCCATCGCATCGGCGGCGGTCACGGTCGAGAGGACGAGCTTGGCGCCGCCCAAACGTTGAAGCTCGGCTGCGACGTCGGCGCGGCTGCTGTCGATATAGTGCGCCGCGCCGAGCGATCGCGCCAGCTGCTCTTTGTCGCTTCCGCGGGCGATTGCGGCCGTGCGAAACCCCATTTTCGCTGCGTACTGCACGGCGAGGTGGCCGAGGCCGCCGATTCCCAGAATCGCGACCAGATCGCCGGCCCGCGCGTCGCTGTTGCGCAGCGAGTTGAAGGTCGTGATCCCGGCACACATCAATGGAGCGGCTTCGACCGCGGTGAGCGCGTCGGGGATGCGCGCCATCCCAACGACGGGAGTCACCATGAACTGCTGGTATCCGCCGTCGTAAGAGATGCCGGGGATTTGCAGGTTGCGGCACGTGATAAAGTCGCCGCGACGGCAACGATCGCAGGTGCCGTCATGCCCTCCATGCCAACCCACACCGATGCGTTCGCCGACCTTCCACCCGTCCGTGTCGGGCCCGAGGGCATCGATCGTGCCGGCCACCTCGTGTCCCGGCGCGCGGGGAAAGGAAAGACCGGGCCAGATGTTTTGGACGGTGAGAACGTCACTGTGGCAGACGCCGCACGCTTCGACTTTCACCCGCGCCTGGCCGCGGACAGGTTCGGGCAGCGGGAGATCGCGCAGCTCCAAACGTGCATCGCCTGCCGATGGTACGACCGCTGCTCGCATTTCCACTGCTCTTACCCGGGTAAGAGGGATTCATGCAGAATGCGGGCGGCGACGTTGACGTCCTCATCGTCGGCGCCGGTCCGGTCGGTCTCTTCCTGGCCAATGAATGCGCGCGCCGGAAGCTGCGCTTTCGGATCGTCGAAAGTCGCGCAGGACAATCGGAGCACTCGAAAGCTCTCGCGATCTTTCCCCGGACGCTAGAAGTCTTCGATATGGCCGGGGTCGCGGCGCCGTTCTTGGAAGCCGCCAATCGCGTCGCGTGGGTCGCTCTGCGTTCGCCGCAGCGTACCCTCGCGCGCCTGCGGTTCGCGCCGCCCAGGACGCCTTACCCATTCGTCGCGATGGTTGCGCAGGACGTGACCGAACGGCTGCTCCTCGAGCAGCTCGTGGACCGCGGCGGCAGCGTTGAGTACGAGACTGCATTCGTATCGGCGGCGCAACAGCCCGATCGCGTCCAGGTTACCCTCGACCGGCACGGTGAGACGTCGGCCGTGCGAGCCGCTTTCGTGGTCGGATGCGACGGTGCGCACAGCGCGGTGCGTCACGGTTTGGCGCTAACGTTCGAGGGCGCGGAATATGCCGATTCGTTCATGCTGGCCGATATCGTGACCAACCAAACCCTCCCGGGCGACGAATTGCAGATCTGCCCGAATGCCGATGGTCCGCTGGCGATTTTCCCGATGAACGCCGCCCATCGCAGGGTCGTCGCGATGTTCGAGAATGCGCAAGGGGACGCACCATCGTTCGAGTTGGTACGAGAGACGCTGGCGCAGCGCGCGCCGGCCGGCCTGGAGGCGGAGTCGTTGGTTTGGTCGAGCTTCTTTCGCATCCATCACCGGTGCGTGTCGCAGATGAGCGTGGGCCGGATATTTCTGGCCGGCGATGCCGCGCATATCCATAGCCCGTTCGGCGGTCAGGGGATGAACACCGGACTCCAAGATGCATGGAACCTGGCGTGGAAGCTGGACCTCGCACTCCGCGGCCATGCGGCGAATGAGTTGTTGACGAGTTACAGCGTGGAGCGTCTGCGCGTCGTCAAAGGCGTGATCGAGGTTACCGATTTAATGACCAAGGTTTTCGGCACGCGCAGCAACCTCGCGCAGACTGCGCGTGACGCGATGCTCCCCGTCGTCTCGCGCCTTCCGTCGTTTCAGCGTGCGTTCGTCGCGAGGCTCTCCGGCTTGGCGAGTTCGTATCGGGGCAGCCCAATCGTCGAGGGCGCCGGGCGGCGCTACTTGGACGAATCGCTGCGCGGCGGCGAAGGGATCAAGAGCCGCTTTGCGCTGCTGCTGGGCGCCGGCGCCAACGAAGCCGCCTTCGCTGCCGCGACGCGTCTGGTGATGGACTTCCCAGACGTGCTCGAGCTGCGGACGTTTGCGCGCCGCGGTATGCTGCTACTCAGGCCCGACGGTTACGCCGCATACGATACGTCCCGCAGCGACGACGCCGGTCTCCGATCGATCCGAAGGCTTCTGCAGCGTCAAGTACGCTGAGGTCGAGTCGAGCGCGAGCGAGACGCGCAGCCGGCGGACTGCGGACGCGCCGAAGAGCGCCATTCCGAGATCATCCTCCAACAATCGGAGCATCGACTCGAGAGCCGCGTGCGACTGTCGGCTCGGCGGCCGGCGCGCGAGTGCCCGCAAGGTCGAGAAGGTCGCGCGGTAGAGACGGCTCCAGGCCCGGCCGGATGTTTCCAGCAACGCATCGCGATAGAGGGATGCGAGCGTGGCAACTGCGCGCGCACCGATACCGGCCTGCGAGAGATCGTTCTCGAAATGCGCGATAGATTCGTCCATGCTGCTCGCCTCGTCCCGCCAATTGCAGGTGTTTGAGCGTGACAGCTGCGCCTAGGATATCGCTGTGAAAGCCGTGCGGCGACCGAAGATCGAACGCGCTCGTTCGCGGGTCGGTCAAACCTTAGTGCTGGATTTCGACCAACCCAATCCGATTGACGCCGCTGCACGCGATTGCGAGGTTTCCGTCGAAGGTCGGTGACACGTTGCGGACGACACCGCCGCCGGAGGGAATCGGCCACGTCTGAAAGCGGTGGGTCGCCGGATCGAAGCGCACGATTGTGTTGGGCTGGACGCCCGATTCGCTGTACCAGATCGCGCCGCGAATCACGCCGATCCCGTAGGGTTGGGAGTTCTCACCGCCCGGCGACGGCCACTCGCTGACGGCTCCCGAAACGGGATCGAGCCGCCCGAGATAGCCGCGAGCGTAGTCGGTATACCAAATGATATCGTCGCTCGTCTTGGCGATGCGTCGCGGCCGCGCGGCCGGATTCGGAAGCGTGTATTCGTGGATCTGCATCGTCTGCGGATCGATTCGGCCTATGCGATTTGCGCCGAACTCGGCGAAGAATGGAACGCCTTTCGAGCTGATCACCATGCCGTAGGGCAGCGAATGCGGCGAAGGCAGCCGCACCAGCTTGATCGCGCCCGTCGCGGGATCGAGGCGGCCGACGAAGTTCCCGCCTTGCACCGTGAACCAGAGCGTGCCGTGTTGATCGAAGAGCGGCGTGTGCGGGTCGCGTGCCGCCGGGTCGGGCATCGGATAGCGCGTGACGTGTCCGGTCCGCGGATCGAGTTTCCCGATGTATGCACCGAAGTTCGCGGTGTACCAGATGTTGCCGTCCTTGTCGGCCACCAGGCCGTGCGGTCCCGAGTCAGGCGGCAGAGAATACTGCCGAAACTCGCCGGTCGCCGGATCGAGCCGGCCGAGAACGTTGGCCATCTGGCCGGTATACCAGATCGATCCATCCGGCATCGCGAGCGGATCGTGCGGACGCGAGCCCGGAATCGGCACCGGCCACTCGCGTATCGTCACGCGTATCGCGCCGGGCACGATGACGGCGGCCGGCGCTGCCTTTTCCGGAAAGTTCTTGGCGAGGTAGTCGACGACGGTGCTCACCTGACTCGGTGAAAGCTTCGCGCCGGCGTTGATCATCATCGCGACGACATTGGCCCAGCCTCGCCGCGTGTAACCGGAGTTGACCACCTGGCCGAGCCCGTGGCACTCTCCGCAAGTTGCCTGCACGATCGCTTTGCCGTTGCCTTCGGGCAGGCCGCTCTGAGCGCGCGCGCCGGCCGCGATTGCAGCAGCGGCCGCAACGGCTAGGATCGCTCCAAGGACCGCGCCTGCTCGCCGATGAAGCGGTGAAGCGACCGGAGGGAGTTGCAATGCGACACGCATATCTGATTCGCCCTCTCGCCTTGGCGATGTTCTGCGCCTTCGGGTGCGCCGCCCTGGCTGCCGCCGCCGATACGCCGCCGCTTCGCCACCTGGTTTACGCATTCAGCTACCAGTCGCGCCAGCGCGGCCTCAAGACCAACGATCCCGGTGAAGGCAGTGGGAGCGGCTACAACGGCAACCTCGACGACAAGGGCACCATTACCGTCGACGTGTTGCGGGAAGCTCAGGATCGGGGTCTGGTCGTGGTGGTGAGCGAGCAGGCCGATTACGTCCGCAGCGCGGCGCCGGCGACGTGCGCGGTCTACGGTAACACGACCGTCATCTGTGACCAGAGCAAGACGGTGAATAGCGAAGAGTACACGCTTCTGCGCTTTCTCGGTGCGAACTTCATCGATCCAAGCCACGTCGATGACAAGCAGCACTGGTCGATTGCGCAGAGCAGTGGCGCCACGAGGCTGAGCGCCGACTACACGATTAAGACGAACGATGGCGGCGTCATGACGATCGAAGAGACTCGCCACACCGAGGACACGACGATCGGTGCCACGACGACGAGCGTGGAGACGAAGGTCGACTACAACTACAACCGTTTGCTTCCGACCTCGATTGACGAATACACGACCGAGCAGCAGAATATCGGCGTAAAAGCCAATGCGGAAACGATCTACCAGACGACGTTGAACCTCGTCTCCGACTCGATGGCCAAGCAGTAAGGCGGCTGCCGGCCGGCCCACGGTTCCAACACTTAGGGCCGTTGGAAGTATCTACTATTCATGGAGTGCAGCCAAGCGCTGATCGCGCGCGCCGCGGCCGGCGACGCCGTCGCGACCGCCGAACTGATTGCAGCGGTCTGGCCGGATGCCTATCGCCTCGCTTGGTCGATCCTCAAAGATCGTTCCGCAGCCGAGGACGCGGCGCAGGAAGGCTGCGCCCGCGCGTGGTGTGCGATGACGCAGCTACGGCGGCCCGAGCGTTTCCCGGTCTGGTTCTATCGCATCGTCGTGAACGAGTCCCGGCGGCTCCTGCGCGCGCGTCCGCGGGAGCCGGTTGCCGAGCTCGTCGCATATTCCGAGAGCGGCGCGCTCGCGCAACGGCTCGACGTCCGCGCGGCCATCGATTCCCTCGACTCGCAGCTGCGGTTGGCCGTGTTGCTGCGTTATTACTTCGAGCTCAACAGCAGCGAAATTGCCCGCGTAGTCGGCGCTTCTCCGGTGACGGTGCGTTGGCGGCTCATGCTCGCCCATCGCCGGCTTCGCAGCTTGCTCGAAGAGTATGCATCGTCATCGCCCTCGCCAACGCACAATGATGAAAGGTATGGAGATGAATCGGTCGCAACGAGTTGAACCTCTACGCCGAGTCGCGCATGCGTATGCCGAAGCGATCGAGGTGCCCCGCTTCAAGGGGGCTGCGGTGCGCGCGCGGATGCCCATTGCCGCGCCGGCAGGCTTCGCGTGGCGTTGGGCGGGTGCCGCGTTGGCGACGGCGCTTCTCATCGTGGGGTTCGCGCTTGGCAGCCGCGCGGTGGTGGCGCAGGTCGAACGCATGCTGCAAGCCTTTGCCACGATCGGCGGGCAGGCCGTCCCGGTCGCCGTCAGCACGGTGAGCCTGGAGCAGGCACGCAGCGACATGCCGTTCGCGGTGATCGCGCCGGCCGCCATTCCAGCTGGATTCGACGTGACGATAAACGAACTGAACGTCGGCTCGTCGCGCCTGGATTCGCGCTTGCTGTTTGCGTACCAGAGCGGCGATCGCGGGCCGGGACTGACGATCATGGAGAGCGCGGCGCGGGGAGCGACGCCTCAATCCTCGATGCGCCTCTGGATGACGCAGAGCGTCAGAGGCCTGTCGCCACCCCCGGCCCCGCCGCCGTTACCAAATGCGGCCTTGGGCGAGCACGCCCTCGTGCAGTTCGGCCGTAACGGTCAGGTCATGCGCCGGGTTCGTCTGCAGCCGCTGACCTGGATCGTGCGTGGAACGCGGATCGATCTCATCAGCCCGCCGGGAGTGCTCAGCGCCGAACAGCTGGCCGCCATCCGCCGCGCCATGTCGCACTAACTACGCGGTAACAGCCGCCGGCGTTAGAAGCTTCAGTTTGCGTTCGGTCTCCGAGCCCGGCTCAGCTGTGAGAACGTTCATCCGCATGTCGTTGTCGCCCGGGAGATCGAAGCTCGTGTAGTCCAGAATCATTTGGCCCAACTCCGGATGAATGAACTGCTTGAGGCCGTCGGTCGAGCCGAGGACGTCGTGCTCGGCCCACAGGCGCTTGAAGTCGAGCGAATTGGCGCGCAAGTCGTCGATCAGCTCGACGAACGCCGGATCGCTGGGATACTTCGCAGCGATGGCGCGGAACTGTGCCGCGCAGCGGCGCATCGTGGCCTCCGGATCACCGAGCTTGCAGGGCATCGTGTGGTGTCTGAAGAGGCGCCATACCATGTTGCGTGCCGGACCGGTCTGCGAAGAGAAATCGTAGAGCGCGTTCGCGCTGCGGTTCCAGGCCAGGACGTCCCAGCGCCGGCCGCGCACGTACGCGGGCGACGGATCGAGCGAGTCGAGCACGCGTTGCACGAGCTCACTGACACGTTCCTCGTCTTGCGGCGCGAACGAGAGCGCCAAACCGGCGAGCAGATAGAGATGGCGACGTTCGTCCGAGGTCAGACGCAGCGCCCGCGCGATCGAGGCGAGCACGTCGGCCGAGACGTTGATCGGCAGCCCCTGCTCGAGGCGCGTGTACCAGGTGGTGCCGATGTTGGCGAGCAGCGCGACCTCTTCGCGCCGCAAGCCGGGCGTGCGGCGACGAGCGCCGTCGGCCAGGCCGACGTCCGAGGGCATGATCTTCGCGCGACGCGTGCGCAGGAAGTCGCTGAGCTCGGGCCGGCGTTCGATGGGATTGTTCATGGTTGGGCGCCTCTGGAAGGGTAGCAGGCTTAGTACTAGGATAACCTAGGCTCTAGTCATAGTATCGCATAGAGGCTACTCTGAACGCAAGCCGCTTTCCTCACATAACAACCTGCTATTTATGTCAGTTGCCGAAAGAGCCGGCGCAGTCACCGGCGTTATTCCCGCACGCCCCCGCCCGCCCGTAACGACGCCGAGGCCGGCTTCGGCTGCGCCCTCACTCGTCGAATACGGCGCGCGCCGCTACTTGGTGGTGGCCGGCGTGATGCTGGCGGCGCTGTTGCAGACGATCGATCTGACGATCGTGAATGTCGCGTTGCCGACGATTCAAGGCAACTTGGGAGCGACCGTTGACGAGGCGACTTGGGTGCTCACCGGTTACGTGATCGCCAACGTCGTCGTGATTCCGATGACGCCGTGGCTCCAGCTACGCTTCGGGCGCAAGAACTACTTTCTTATCTCTATTGCGGGATTCACGTTCGCATCGATGCTCTGCGGCCTGGCGACCTCGTTGACCGCGCTGATTCTCTTTCGCGTAGTGCAAGGCGCGTTCGGCGGTGGCTTGCTCGCGGTCGCGCAAGTGGTATTGCGCGACACCTTTCCGCCCGAGCAGCTCGGCATGAGCCAATCGATCTTCGCGCTCGGCACGATCCTCGGGCCTTCGGTAGGACCGACGCTCGGCGGCGTCCTGGTCGATAACTTCTCGTGGCCGTGGGTCTTCGACGTGAATCTCGTCCCGGGCATCGTTGCACTGGTCTTGTTGTGGCGCTACATGCGAGACAACGGACAACGCCAGAAAGCGCGCGTCGACGTCATCGGCATTGGGCTGCTGATCCTCGCAGTCAGCTGCATGCAATACGTGCTCGACCAGGGTCAACACGACGACTGGTTCTCCGATCGATCGATCGTGCTGTGCACTTGGCTGGCGGTGATCGCGACCGGGGTGTTCGTCTGGTGGGAGCTGCGTGTGGCCGAGCCGATCGTGGACTTGCGCGTCCTGCGCCAGCCGGCGGTGGCCGCAGCGATCGGAATCGCCGGCACGCTGGCCGGAATCGTCTTCCCGCCGTTGCTGCTCTTGCCGCAGTTCACGGTCGAGGATCTCGGCTTTACCAGCACGCTGGCCGGCTTGTTGATCGGCATTCGCGCGCTGCCCGTGCTGCTGCTGACGATGCCGGTCGCGCGGCTCACCGGTCTTCCTAGTGCCGACCTGCGTCCATTGATCGGCGCGGGTTTGGCGGTGGCCGGGATCGGATTGGTATGGCTAGGCAACGTCACGACCACGCAAAGCGATCTCGGCACTTTCGTGCTGCCGCTTTTGGTGGTTGGCACGGGATCGGCGTTCGTCTACTCGCCGCTGCTGGTCGCGACGATGCGCGCGGTTGTGCCGCAGGCGGCGCCCAAAGCGGCCTCGTTCATCGTGCTGGCCTTCCAGCTGGGCGGCTCGATCTCGTCGGCCGGAATCGTTGCGTTCGTCGACCGGCGCGAGCAGTTCCATCAAACGGTACTCGCCGCGCAGACGACGCTCGCGAGCCTGCCGGTCGTGCAGTTCTTACAACACGGCAGCCCCGCGCAACTGGCCGAACAGGTCGTCGCGCAAGCCGCCGCGCTCTCGTACGCGGACGCCTTTCTCGTGACCGGCGTTCTCGCCTACATCGCAATCCCCAGCGTCCTGCTTTTAGGGCGTAAACGTACTTAAGGAGTTTCCATCACATGCAATTTGAAGTGGCCTGCGATCGCATCTGCGACGACATCTCGCGCCTGCTGCTCGACTTCCCGCCGCGTTCTTCGGTGCGCGGCGCCTACGCGGCCGCGTTCGCGACGCGCGATCTTGCCGCTGCCTTCCATCACGCCGCCGGCCTTCCCAAAGATCCGCTTTGGTCCGAGGCGATCGAGAGCCTGGGGCACTTTCTCGCCGTCTGTGACGAGGTGAATCTGGATCGTTCGCCGGCTTTGCTCTCGCTGCGACAGTTCGTCGCAGAGAACGCGGACTTGCTTGCGTCACACGTCGAGCTGAAGCGGGCAAGCTAAATGCGCGCTTTCACGTTCCCCGGGACGAGCTTGACCGTCGATCGCATGGGTTACGGCGCCATGCAACTCGCCGGGCGGGGCGTTTTCGGGCCGCCGCGCGATCGCGGCGAATGCATCGCAGTGCTGCGCGAAGCGGTCGCTGCCGGAGTCAACCACATCGACACGTCCGACATCTACGGTCCTCATCTCACGAATCAAATCATTCGCGAGGCCCTTCACCCGTATCCCGATGACCTCGTCATCGCGACCAAGGTCGGAGTTCGGCGCGGAAGCGACGGCTCGTGGAACCCCGCCTGCTCACGACAAGATATCGAAGGCGCCGTCCAGGACAACTTGCGCAACCTCGGGCTCGACCGGCTGCACGTCGTGAATCTGCGCATCAGGAGCGATTCGGAGAACTATTCCATCGAGGAGCCGTTCACGGCGTTAGCGGAGCTGCAGCAACAGGGACTCATTCAGTCACTTGGCATCAGCAGCGCGACGCCGGCACAAGTTTCGGAGGCTCAGCAGATCGCGAGCGTCGTCTGCGTTCAGAATCTTTACAATGTGGCGCATCGGGAAGACGATGCTTTAATCGACGAACTGGCACACCAGGGAATCGCTTACGTGCCGTTCTTTCCGCTCGGCGGTTTTAATCCGCTGCAGTTCTCGGCACTCGACGAGATCGCGGCCTCGGTTCACGCCACGCCGATGCAGACGGCTCTTGCGTGGCTGCTGCACCGAGCGCCCAACGTCTTGCTTATTCCGGGCACTTCGACGCGCGAACATTTGCGCGAGAACCTCCAAGCGGCCGTCTTGCAGTTGCCGCCTGACGCGCACGCGAAGCTCGATGTTCTCAGCGCCGCCGAAGCGTGGTCGCCGCCGCACAGATAAAGCGGGCAAGCCAGCCTTGATCGGAGAACGAGAGGGCCCATGGCTCTCAAGTTCATCCTTGCGCTCCTCGTCGCGGCCGTTGTAACGCCGGCCGCGGCACCGGCCGCCCAGTCGGGGCCCGCCGCCGTGATGGCAGTCGTCCACCAGTTCATCGACGGCTTCAATCGAGGCGATACGAAAACGGCGCTGGCGGCCTGCGCTTCGCCTGCGTCGATCATCGACGAGTTCGCGCCGCATCACTGGGACGGGCCGAACGCGTGCGCCGAGTGGGCGCGCGACCTGGCTGCGGCGGATAAGCAAGCCGGGGTCACCGGCGGGATCGTCACCTTAGGCCGGCCTTGGATCCTCGACGTGTCCGGCGACCGCAACGGCAACTACGCCTACGTCGTCATTCCGGCTTCGTACGCGTACCAGGTGCACGGCGTGTCCCAGAAAGAGTCGGGCTCGATCTTCACGCTCGCGCTGAAGACGACGCCCGCCGGGTGGCGCATCGTCGCCTGGTCTTGGGCTAAACACTGATCCTGAGCCAGTCGAAGGACGATCGCTTACGCGCGCTCGGCTATCGGCAAGAGCTCGCGCGCGTTCTCTCGCTCTTTGATAACTTCGCGGTCGCCTTCAGTTATTTGAGCCCGGTGGTGGGCATCTACTCGCTCTACACGTTGGGCCTGGGCACCGGCGGACCCCGCTATATTTGGACGATTCCGGTGGTCGTAGGTTTCATGCTGACGGTCGCGCTCGTCTTCGGCGAGCTCGCCAGCGAGTATCCGCTCGCGGGCGGCCTCTATCAGTACGGTAAGTACACGGTGGGCGCGCGCTACGGCTGGTTCATCGGCTGGATCTACGGCTTCGCGCTCTTGGCAACGGTCGCATCGGTCGACTCGGGTGCGGTCGGCTATGTGACCTCGCTCTCGAACATCTGGTTCAAAACGCACCTCAAGCCGGACGATCACGCGACGATCTTCGTGATTGCCGGCGGCGTCATCGTGTTCTCGGCGATTCTGAACTCGATCGGCGCGAAGATCCTGGGACGCGTGGCGCGTTACGGTGTCTACGTCGAAACGCTCGGCACGTTTGGCGTCTTTGCGGCGTTCGCGATTGCGGGCTTTCATCAGCATCTCGGGTTCATTTTCTCGACCCAACACGTCGAGTATCTCAAGGGTAGCCCGCTGAACCTCGACTTCGGCGGCCGTTGGTGGACCGGCGCAGCATTGATCGCGATACTCGCCAACGTCTATATCTTCTACGGCTTCGAGTCGGCCGGCGCCATTGCGGAAGAGACCACCGACGCCCAACGTCAGGTTCCCAAAGCGATGCGCAACTCGCTGGTCTACGGAGGCATCGCGTCGTTCGTCTTGGTGCTCGGGCTGCTGCTCGCGACGCCGGCGGCGGGCATCGGTTCGGTCGTCAATGGCGGCATCAGCAGCCTCTTCGCGATGCTCCCGCCTTGGATGCAAGACTTTTTCCTAGTGATGGTGATCGTTGCGTTCTTCAGCTGCGGCACAGCGGTGCAAGGCGCCGGCGCCCGCGTCGCCTTCGCCCTCGCCCGCGACGGCGCGCTGCCGGGCAGCAACTGGATCGCGCGCATCTCGCAACGCCATCAAACTCCGGTCAATGCGATCCTGGTCGGAACCGTCGTTCCATTCCTGTTCTTGCTGCTCGTGCTGATCAATCCGAGCAAGCCGGTTCACATCCTGTGGTTCGACTATCCGGCGAACGTCACCGCACTCTACGCGCTCGTATCGTTCGCGACTTCGGGAATCTACCTGGCCTTCTTTCTCACCGTCTTCGGCGCGCTGACTGCGCGCCTGCGCGGATGGAAACCGGGCGGGACGTTCACGCTTGGAAACTGGGGCATGCCGGTGACGGCAGTCGGCGGCGCTTACTTGTTGCTCATGCTGCTGAACATCGTCTGGCCGAGCTCGTTATCGAGTGGCCGTGCGATCTTCAACTACGGCTGGGTGACGCTGCTGGTGATGGCGGTCATCGTGGTGGCCGGCGCGATGTACGAAGCAGTCGCGCGACCCGACCGCCGCATCGCCGGTGTTGGAGGGTCGTTACCCAAGCGCGCCGCAGAGTGAGCGATGCGCAAGAACCTGGCGCGCGGCTGCCTCATCGTTGTAACGCTGTTTGTCGTCGCGCTCTACTATCTGCCGATCGGGCACGTCGACTTCGCGGAGAAATGGGGCGAAGGCACGTTCGGCATGACGATTCCGCCGGAAAGCCGGATCGTCGTCGCCGTCGTTCGCGGTTCGCCCGCCGATCGAGCCGGCCTGCGGCCGGGCGACGTTCTCGTCGACGGGGGAGACTACGAAGTCTCCTCGCGCCTGCGCGCGCCCTACGCCGGCGAACGCGAGACGCCCACCTTCGCGCGCGCCGGCGTATCGCGAACGGTGAGGCTAACGGCGGTCGCCGAAGCCGATTTTGGCACGTGGCAACGCGTCGGCGGCGTGCTCGCCTATCTCCCGCCGACGGTCTTTTTAGTGGTCGCGTTCCTGCTCGTCTTTTTGCGGCCATCGGTTATGTCGTGGTCGCTCTACGTGTTTGCCATCGGTTACTTCGGCACCGGTCCGGTCTTCGCGTACTGGTCGCACGTGCTCTCGCGGGGGCCGTACATGGCGCTCACGTTTCTGCTCAGCACCGTGTTCGGCGCATGGAGCGTCCTGCCGCTGCTGCCGTTTGTCTTGCGCTTTCCCGCCGGCGACGTTCGCGGCTGGCAGCGCCGAATCGATCCGCTGATATGGATCCTGCTTGCTCTGACCTACGCGCTGTACGTCGTCGAGTGGCGGATCTACGCGACGACCGAATCGCTTCCGGCGTGGGACGTTGTTACGAGCGCGGTGATTCCGCTCGGTGGATTCCTGCTCGCCGGTCTGATTCTGGCCAAGAAGCAAGCCACGGCGTCGCCGAGCGTCCGGCAGCGCTCGGGGTTTCTCGCAATCGGCACGCTCGCATCGTTTCTGGCATACGCGGTCTACTTCGTGCCCGGCATCCCGTTCGCGGTGGGACAAGTGGTGGGCTTCGCCGTCGTGCTGATGCCGATCTGCATCGCCTATGCCGTCTTCAGACTCCGCGTGCTCGACGTGAACTTCGTCCTCAACCGCGCGCTGGTCTACGGCGTCTTGTCGTTGAGCGTGATCGCATTCGTCTCCATCTTGGACTGGTTCTTTTCGCGCGTCGTCGCGTTCGGACGTCTGGCGATCGGCCTCGAGCTGCTGGCGACGATCGCGATCGGCGTCCTCCTGGACCGCATCAATCACGCCGTCGAAGCGTTCGTTGAAGCGGTCTTCTTCCGGCACCGGCGGCTCGCCGAGCAGATGCTGCGCCGAGCGGCGTCGGCACTACCGTATGCGACCGACGAGAGCGCGATCGTGGACGGACTCGTGCAGGTGCCGGTCGATGCACTCGAGCTCACGGCGGCCGCGCTCTATCGCAGAGATGCGCAAGGCGAACGGTTCGAAGGCGTCGCGACCGCGCGGCAAACGCACATCGCTCCTGCCGGCTTCGACGCCAACGATCTGCTGGTCCGGATGCTGCTGGCCGACGAGACGAACGTCTGGCTCAACGACGTACGCTCGCATCTCGATCCCGAGAGCGCCAGGATCTACACGCTGGCCGTTCCGGTGACGGTCCGCCACGAGCTGGTCAGTTTTACGCTCTACGGCGCGCACGCCAATGGAGCGGAGCTCGACCCCGAGGAGGTGGGGCTGCTCGAGGAGCTCGCGCGCGAAGCGGCGCGAGCCTACGACCATGTCGAAGCCGAGCGCGCGCGCCGGCGGTATTCCCTTACCGTAGCGTCTCGCTGAAGAGCTCGAACGAGGCTCGCCAGTGGCGTTCGGCTGCCTCGGGATTGTACGCGGGATGGTCGGGAACCGCGAAGCCGTGATGTGCGCCCGCGTACGTCGTGACGACATGGTCGACGCCGGCCTGCGTGAGCGCCGCTTCGAGGCGCTGTTTTTGTTCCTCCGGAAACGACGCATCTTCGACCGCGCCCGCGACGTAAACGCGGCCGCCGATATCTGCTACGAAGCGGTGCGGGCTCTCTGGTTCGTCGGTGGCTAAGTTGCCGCCGTGGAACGACGCGACCGCCGCAAACCGGTCCCCGAACGCGCCGGCCGCCGTCAGGCTCGCGTTACCGCCGAAGCAGTAGCCGGTGATGCCGAAGCGATCGCCGCGCACGTCGGGATGCGAGGAGAGAAACGCGATGAAGGCGCCCGCGTCGGAGACCTTGGCGTCGCGGTCGAGACTGCCGAGGCGCTGCATCAGCGCTTCGCGCCGATTGGGATCGCCCAGCACTTCGGCGGGAATCATCGGCGCGCTCGGCCCCGAGCGGTAGAAGAGGTCGGGAAGCAACACGAGATACCCGCCCTGAGCCAGGCGCCGGCTCATCTGCTCGGACGCCGGACGGATGCCGAAGGCGTCCGTGTAAAGGATGATCGCGGGCCACGCTCGAGCTTCGCCCTCGGGCCGAAAGAGCAGCGCGGGAGCGCTGCCGTCGCGAGTGCGGATCGTAACGCGCGCATCGTCGGCTTCGAGGACGTCGAGCAACTTCGAGAGATCCGGGCGGCTCGCCATCACGGGGTGCCGCCCGCGCATCAGGGCTCGATCGTCGGGCGACATTCTCTCCACCACAAACGTTTCGAGCTTCGCGTTCAGGGCCGGCGCGAATGCGGGGTCAAGTCGCGGGGCGAGCCAGGCAATGACTCCAGCATCGTCGGATGCGCGCGCGACCGCGTCGCGAAACTCGTTCATGTCCAATCCCAAGCGCCGCACGACGTAAGCGCTGAAGCCCGCGTCGTGGTTCAGGTAGTCGCCGAGGTTGCCTCCGGAAAGTTCGGCGCGCAACTTATCGACCGTGCGCGGCAAGAAATAGAATCCCAGCATCGTCTCGCGCGGACCGCGCGGCGGGCGAGTGCGAAGATCCAACGGCTTCATCGCGCGAGCATCAGTGGAGCGGCTCTTCGGCTGCCTGGCTGAAGGGAAAGCCGTACGTGCCGTCCGGATCCGCTACGGATTGCGTGCTGCCCGACCAGACGTAGAGGCTTTCACCGTTGCAGTCGGCGCTGACGGCAACAAAGCGAAAGCGTGCGGGCGCGGCGCCGACATTCAACGTGTTCACCGCTGAAGCCGATTCGTACCCCGTCTTGTTGCCCGACGCGTCGAACGTGTAATAGAGACTCGACTCGCCGTTTCCCGACGCGTGGCTGGCGGCGCCGATCGTCCCAGTGAACGTTGCTCCGTTCGGTGTATCCGTGCACGTTTGCTGCAGATAGAGATCGACGGAATTGTTGAATAGGCTGTACGCGGGTTTCGCTTGCGCGCTGAGACGGGCCGGGATGGTCAGCGACAATGCAATCGCACCCAGCGTGTAAGCAGCCGCGCGAACGACGTTCAACAAGCCGCCTAACGCCTCGCGTACCTATCCGAGCCGAGAAAGTGCAGCGAGACGTAGGGCTCGTTGCCGATGACCCAGCTATCGTGGCCGGGCGGGATATGGAAGAGGTCACCCGGCGCCAACTCGATGACGGTTCCATCGCTCATTGCAGCGGTCGCGCGTCCGGAGAGGACCAGGCCAACGTGCTCGACCTCGCAGAATGCCTGCCCCGTCCCCTTGCCGACGTGCTCCGACCATCTCCAGCCCGGCTCGTAGCTGGCGCGACCGAGCGTCATGTTGCCGAGCTTAACCAGATCGAAGCGTCCTTTAGTGAAGGTGCGCGTTTCGTCGGGCTGATCGAAGCGCTTGAGGGTTACGAAGAGGTCGAAGTCGGTTCTCATGGAGCATCCTCCAATGCTGGCAGGCGGGCGATGGTTGTCCTCATCTCAACTACTAGGACTCGTGAGGCCGGCGGTCTGTGACATGGAGGCGTACTGCGCGACACCATTGCCGAACGACCAGTTGACCTTGTCGACTTCGACAAGGGTGATGAAGACGTCCTCGCGGCGCAGATTCAACGAACGTGCAAGCCCGTCGGCGATCTCTTTGTAGAGACTCTCCTTTTGCTGCGTCGTGCGCCCCTGGTTGAAGAAGACTTGGATCATCACCAGATCGTCGCTGCGCTCGATGCCGAGGTACTCCCGATCGAAGATGAAATCATCGCGATCGTGCTGGCTGATGATCTGGAAGCGATCGTGCTCGGGAACGCCCGCGCACGCCAAGAGTGCCTGGGAAACGATCTCTCCGATCGTCCGGCGATACTCCGGAGGTTTCCCGGCTGCCAGGTCTATTCGTACGAGAGGCATATTGCGGCACAGCTCCTTTCTCGATAGGGAACGTACCCGTGATTCTCGCAAGTGTTTCGCCGCCTTGACGCCGGGGCGCGCATGCGGAAGAATTCCGAAATGGAACGTATAACGTTGGCTTTTTTCACCGGCTTGGCGATCGGGATCGTCTTCAGCTTAGTAAAACTGCCTTCGCCCGCCCCGCCGATGCTGGGATTGATCGGACTGATCGGGATGTTTTTCGGCCAGCGGCTTTGGCCGCTGCTCGCCCATCTCGTCCACCGGCCGTAGATTCAAGGGAGCAGTATCTTGGAGCGTCTCTCGGTCATCTTTGACTTGGACGGCACCCTGGTCGAGACCGAGCAAGTCTGGCGCGACGTGCGGCGCGAATTCGTCGCGACGCACGGCGGCCGCTGGAACGATTCGGCGGCGGCCGCCATGATCGGGATGCGGACCAGCGAGTGGGCCGATTATATTCACGCCGAGCTGGGCGTCGCGATGCCGCCTGGCCAGATCGCCGAGGCCGTCGTGGCCGGCGTCATCGCGCGCTTGCAGAACGTCCCCATTCTACCCGGCGCGCCGGGCGCGCTCGAGCGGCTCGCCGCGGCATTTCCGCTCGGCCTGGCGACCGCGGCCTCTTTACCGGTCGCGACGGCGATCCTCGAGAAGACTGGCTGGAGGCGATTCTTCGAGGCGGTCGTCTCGGCCGACGGCGTAAAGCGCGGCAAGCCCGCGCCCGACGTCTACCAGCGGGCGTTGCACCTGATGGGCGCGGAGCCCGGGCAGACGGCCGCCGTCGAAGATTCCGCCAACGGCATCCGCTCGGCACATGCGGCCGGACTTGCCGTAATCGCGATCCCAAATCGCGAGTTTCCGCCCGATGCCGGCTCGCTCGCGCTTGCCTCGCGTGTGATTCCGAATCTCGACGGACTCGATGTCGCGCTCGTCCGTGAGGCTGTTGGGCAGGGACGCTCGTGCTAGCAGAGGCTATTCAAAGCTCGCCGGGTTCTCACGTCTTCTCTCTGTTCGATCGGGCGAGCGTAGGTCGCGCGGTAGACCGTGCTGCCATCCATCAAAAAGACGTCGTCGATATGCACCGGCGGATCGTCTTCGGGCTTGTCGTAGGACAAGAACCAGCCGAGACGCCTGCCGCCGCAGACGCGCTGGGCTCGGTTCTCGAAGAGCTTGTCGCCTTCATCATTCAAGTACGCAACTACGTCGTGTACGGCCTCGCGCAGCGATAGGCGGCGCCCGTCTTCAGCGATCATCGGCTTCTGCCAGAGAAAGACGCGCGGTACGAATTCGGCGGTCTGCTTCGACCAGTCGAGCCACAATGCGGCGTCCTGCGTGCCCTCGTGCCCGATATCGTGTTTCTCCCAGCCCGACGGTACTGCGAGCGACGGCCCCTCCTCGACCCCCGGCTCCGCGCGCGCACGACGACGTGATTTTGCCGGTTGCGGCTGAAGCCGGACGCGGTGCTCGATCCGCACCGACGACGTAACGGCAAGCTGCTCACGCGGCTGCCCTTTAACCGATCGGTAGAAATCGAGCTGCGCCACCCACGCCACCATAGTCCAGATGAAGATGTTGAGGACCGCCGATGCGAGGAAGGCGTAGAGCAGTCTGACGTCGGCTGCCCTCAGGAAAATCACGCCGCCATCGTACCACGATTGCGGAGCCCGCCCCGGCGAGCGCGCGAATGCTTACTGAGACGCTTTTGCGTTAAATGCTATGCAGTAGCCGTTGGGCGAGATCGATCCATCGACGACCTGACAGGTGCCGTTGGACGTCGCATCTTGCCCCGGCACGAAGAACTGACAGAGCGAGCAGTGCTTGCCGTCGTTCGGCGTGCTTTGATAATGCATCGACGACTGCGAGGCCTTTGAGGCGTCGGCAAACGCTTCTTGCGGAAGCAGGCCTGCAGCGGGCAGTACCACGATGCCTCTGAGGAAGACGATTCGCGCTAATGACATAGCCCGAGCATGGCCACATCATATGAAGAAAGTCTGAAGGAATACGTCCGAACGCCCGAGCTTTATTTGCTGAGCGCTTGTCCGTACGAGGTATCGCTGAAGTTCGACTGGCCGTTGATGTACTCGCGCGCGTTGCCTCCGCTCGAGTACCCCCAGTAGTCGATGCGGTACTTGGCCGCATCTTGGCAGAAGAGGTTTCCGCCGATATACGTGTTGCCGTCGATGACGGCCTGTACCACGTCGACGTAGTCGTCGTAACAGGTATCAGTGTAACCGGTCTGGCTTACAAGCTTAGCGGTCGAACCCGAGATCGTAAGCCGGTATACGCCCGTCGTGTCGGTATCCTCGTAAGCCTGATCGTTGGCGTCGACGTACTTTCCGTCCCAGTTGACGCCTGCCGGGAAATAGATGGTGAAGGGCAGCGAGATTTCTGTCAGCGATTTGCCTCCCTTTGCGAGTTCGAACAGCTCATGATCGCCCGAGACGGCACTTTCACCCTCGATGAAGAGATTGTCCTTATCGTCGTAGCTGGGAGGCCACAAGAACGTGCTCGCCGGCGTGTACACTTTTCCGGCGCCTGCGGCGTTGCGGTAGATGACGATATTCCCGCCGTATCCGCTTGGACTTCCTTCGAAGTTGGCGACGGCGAGGTCTCCGGTCTTGGGGTCGACCGAGCAGCCGATCGGGTTCCCGTAATCGTCCGTCAGCTGCGTGGTGGCCTTCGTCGCGCCATGCGCGTATTCGACGAGGTCGAAACCCTCTAAATCGGCGACCCATACGTTGCCCGAGGCATCCGCACACTCTCCGTAAGGATAAACAACCCCGCTCGTGATCTGCCCAACGAGCTTTCTGCTTTTGTAGCCGTAGACGTCGATCTCACTGAAGTCTTGGTTGGAACTATAGAGGAGAGGACCCGTAGCCTTCGCGTTCGCCGACATCCAGGACGCGCGAGCGTTTCGGCGCGGCACGGGGGCGAGCCCGAGCGCGTTGGTCAGGCGCATCGCCAGCGGCGGCGGCACTTGCTTTGCGGAGGAGCCTGGCGCACCGGTCTGCGCTCCCGGAGCGACCGGCGCCATCGCCGCGCTGCAGCCGGCAAATAAGACGACCGCAACTGCAACTCCCAGGGCGCGTGTGGCCGTATGAAAGATGCTCATGATCCGACCGCTCCTTATCCTTGAATGCGGTGCCGGCTGGCACGGCTGCAAACAGTGGCCTAGCTCACTCGCTGCGATGTGTGTAGCTTTCGTCTCTCTCCGAACGTAGCCTGTTGCGCCGCCGCTTGGTGTGCCACGCGGGGGTGCCCTCAGCTGTCCCCGAATTACGGCTCTTGGGCTGAAGCCGCCGTAGGCTGAAGCCGCTCCATCTCGATAATCGACGCGGTTCGCTTTCGCGATAGGGGGCTCGACACATGCGCACATTCTCGGGCACGGCCGGTCGCAGCTTGCTTCTTGTTTTTGCGGTACTTTTGGCGAGCTGTTCAAACGCATCCCAAGACTTGCAAACGACACCCTTAGCTCCCGGAGGCGCACCCGCTTCAGCCGCGAGCCGGCTCATCGACGCGGCGGTGCTTTTGAAGGGCCACGTGACGCCGCTAAAAGTGCTTAAGCTGCAAGCCGCAGGAAAGCTTCCCGCTCCAGTCCCGCTAGCCGTCGTCCGTCGACAGCTCGAGCAGTTCGAGGAGCGGCCGCGCCACCGCCTTCACCTCCCCCACGACGTCGGCAGCGTTGCGTTATGGGCCACGACGTTTCTCTTAGGCGGAACGCTCATTGGATTAGACACCGGGGCAAAGAAGATCGTCGCCGCCATCGACGAGGGAAGCTCGGGTTGCTCGCTGCCCACAACCGTCAAAATCGACAGTTCGCAGAACATCTGGAGCTCGTGTGAGATCGACAACAACGTCCAGGAGTACAGCAAGGACGGCGTGTTGGAGAAGACGTACGATGGAGGCTGTCCGGCGCCGGTAAGCGAGTGCGAGGAGTATTTTAGCGCCTCGTTCGATGAGTCCGCCAATTCGAGCGACGTCTTCGCCGGTGTCGCCCTTGACGAAATTGAGACGACGAGCGGAACGACGATCGGCACCGGATTCGAATGGTGGCCTGCAAGCACTCCGTCCGCGACGCCGACGCTAATCGCACTTCCCTACGACGATCCCGTAGAAGAGGTCAATTTCATGGACCTCGATACGTCGGGCAACATCTGGTTCGATTACTACGGGTGCAGCGGAAGCTCGTGCGGTTACGGTCTCGCCGAAATTACCAAACCAACGAAGGACCCGAAGATGGTCTCGATCCTCCCGATCGGCTCGATTGAAGAGGCAGGCGGCGTCTACATCGGCGACCACGGGAAGGTATTGAACGTTACCGATCAAGAGACGCGTATCACCAAACAGTACAAACTGCCGCTCTCGCCCAGCGGCAAGCCGTTCAACAAGCTCGGTCCGACGCCGGCGGATGCTATCGGCTTCGGCGATCCGGTTTCGGGCGGCTTCAATAAAGCCGAAACGAACCTGGTCTTCGGCGACGGTTACGGCTGGCTTGACCTGGGCCGAGTGGCGGACAATAAGTGGAAGGTGGTCCAGAACATCAACTTCTGGTTACCCGAAGGCGCCGGCTACACGCCCTCAGACCGATAGACCGCTGACCGGCTACCGATCCGAAGGAGTGTAGGCCGCACTCGCCGGTTGAATGATGCCGATATTCTGTTTGGTCGACCACTTATTGGTGGCGACAACGCCGAGGTCGAGCCAGTTATAGAGATCGGCGTAGACAAGCCTCGTCTCGCCCTTGTTGAAGCCGCCCGCCAAAGGCTCGCCGAAGCCCCAGCGGTTCAAAACCGTCGGTCCAAGGATATTGAACGGGCTTCCGCCCGGTGAGAGCGGCAGTTTGTACTGCTTGGTCAAGTGCTCCCCCCAGTCGTCTACGTTCAGCACCTTACCCTGATCGCTGACGTCCACCCCACCGCCGTCGATGATCGAACCGACCGGCAGGATCGAGACCATCTGCGGGTCTTTCGTTGGATTCGTGATCTCGGCGAGTCCATAACCAATTCGATCGTTGGAGTTATAACCGGCGTACTCGAACCAGATATTGCCCGACGGATCGAGGTCCAGGTAATAGACCGACTCGACGGGATCGCCGTACGGCAGCGCGATCATCGTCGGCGTCGCAGATGGCGATTTTGCCGGCCACCATTCAAAGCCGCTGCCGGTGGTCGTGCCGCTCGAGGTCTCGAGCTCGTAATACGAAATGCCGAGGAAGACGTGGCGGGAGTCGAAAGCCTCGTCTTCAGACTCGGCGAAGAAAGACTCACACTCGCTAACCGGCGCGGGGCAGGCTGCGTCGTACGCTTTCAGAAACGTGCCCTTGCTGCTGTATTCCTGCGCCGAACTCGCCGTGAACGCAGTGTCCGTCTCGCAGGCGACCCAGATGTTCTGGGAGCCATCGATCTTGAGGGTGACCGGATAATAGCAGTTGTTTGACTCAACGTCGATGTCGTCGACAACCTTCGTTACGGCTGCATTCATTCCGACGAGATAGTTCTCGGCGTTGTCTGCCACCCAGATCGCCACGCTCCCAGCGTTGCGCTGACGAACGAGATGAAGGCGCGGGCGGCTCTCGATCTGCTGGAGCTCCCGTCGGACGATGGCCCGCGGGAAGGGTGCAGGGAGCTTCCCGGCGGCCTGCAGCTTAAGCAGCTCTATTGGCGCCATGCGACCTTTTGCCAGTATCATCGCGCCGCCGGATCGGCTTGAGCCCGCAGGCGGGGCGCCCACACCGGAGGGTGTGGTCAAGCCTTGCGAAGCGCTTGAACAGCTTGCCAACAGTGCCGCAAGCACAACAAGCAAACTGCGACCGGCGATGTCAGAGGATATGCGCATACGTCGAGCCCCCCATCAGCGAAATCAACCCGGGTCGACCTTCGATGGACTGGCGTCAGCCTACCATCGGGCTGATTCGGCGATAGCTCGAGGCCCCCTACCTCTTTACGCTGATGGCGGTGCCGAAGGGCTGAGTCATGCCGGTGATCGTGTTGGTTGCGCTCCCACCGGCCGGATACGAATAAACCAACACGTCCGCCGCATTTTGCTGTGGCGCGGCCATGCGCCCGCCGGCGATCCACGAGCCGTCGACGTCAGACGAACCCGATAGCGTCGTGTCGCCGACTTCCGTGCCGGTCGTTCCTTTGAACGTATAGCGATAGACGGTCCCGTCGCTCTGATCGTCGAACGTAATGTACTTGCCGTCCCACTGAACGGTGCCGCAGTTCGTTGGGCTCTTACTGAGTGTCACGTTTTCGGTTACGCTGCTGCCTTTGGGTAGCTCGCCCGCGCAGAATGCGCTGTTGCAGCTGCCGGCAAAGAAGAGGTTGCTCTCGTCGTCGTAACCGATCGTGTTGACCGAAAACCAACTTCCGCTCGCGGGAGGCTGATAGCTGGTCGGGGTTCCGGAAGCGTGCGCGAAAACCAACAGGTCGCCTTCGCCGAAGTAGTCGCTTACGATGTTGGCCACGGCCAGATTGCCCGTCTTTGGATCGACGGAACACGCCCCGGGTTCGTAACCGGAATCGCTCAGCGTCTCGATCGGCGTCGTCTTGCCATGCGCGTACTCGACGATGTGCCCGCCGCCATAGAGTTGCGTCACGAAGACGTCGCCCTTTTTGTCCGTGCACAGACCCGCCGGATTATTTTGATTGGTCAACGTTCCGACCAGTTTCCCACGCGGAAATGTGAAGACATACACGTCGTACGTCGACGAGTCGCTGACGTAGAGCAGGTCGCGCTTCTTCTTGGCGTCGGGGGACATCCACGAGCGTCCCCGATCGGGATGCACGATCCGTGCGGCGGTTTGCCGAATCGCTGGGGCCGGCCCGAGCGCCGGCGAGGACGAGGCGCCGCCGCAGCCGGCCAGAACTGCCGAAACGGCACAAAAGCTCAAGACGTGCTTTGGCAAACTGAGGGTACTCATGGCGTAAATGGTAGCATGACGACGCAGGCGCGATGGCGGAACGCAAAAAACTTGCCAAAAAGCCCGCCTTGAGACGCTATTCGTCGTCGGGGATGCGGTCGTCGTTGGGTTGATGGAGGAAGAAGCGGCGGCCTTTAGGCGCTTGGATCGGGACGAACGCGCGTGGCCGTTGCGAGAAGTCGAAACAGTCCTCTGCCGGTGAAGCGGCACGCGCGTCGGCCGCAGCTAGCCGGCCCAGGCCGAAAAGATCTTCGGCAAAGCGCAGAACGCTCGCGGTCTCGTACTGCACGTGCGAAACGTAGTCGTGCTTGGCGTACGGCGAAATCACCAGCAACGGCACGCGAAAGCCTAAGCTGTCGTAGTCTTTGAACGGCGGGGGAATGTTGTCGTAGAGCCCGCCCCAGTCATCCCACTGAACGAAGATCGCCGTCCTCTTCCAGAACTTGCTCTCGCCGATTGCATTGACCACCGTCGAAACCCACGACGGCCCGTAGCCGCCGCCGCAGGACACATGGTCGGAATTTACGCAAAGCGGCGTAATCCAGGTAAAGTTCGCAAGTTTTCCGGCGGCCACGTCGATGAGGAATCGCCTCTGCGGCACGATGATGTCCTTAGTCCAGTCGGGTCCGTCGTAGATGTGCTTCACCGCCTGATATCCCGACCAAAGGCCGCTCGTCGGAACCAAATACTGGCTCGTGTAGAAGCGCCAGGAGAGCCCGGCCCGGTCGAGCTCGTCACCGAGCGTCTGATAATCGAAGCAAGGCTCTTGAGCCGGGCCTACCGTTCGCAGGTGCGTGATCGTGGAAACCGCATCGTACGCGCCTCCCGGGCAGCCCCACGGGCCGTCGGGAACGTTCACGCTCGAATGCGCCTGCGCCGCGATAATGTATTGGTGGGCCACGAAGCTCTCATCGAGCTGCGATGCGAACATTCGATCGGCCAAGACCCACTCATGAGCCATATCGAAGTATGGTTTCGTTTCACGATGCTGCACGTAGACGTACTGCGGGTTGTTCGGACTGCCGTACGATGCTTCTTCGTTGTTGAATCCATCCATGCGGCAGCGAGTCCCCGGAAGGCTGCCTCTGCCGTTGCACGCGGCAAACATCGCCGCAGCCGAGTGATCGATTTCGTACACGGTCTTGAGGCTTACGGGCGTGAGCTCGATGATCTGTCCCTTCGAGTTTTTGCCGCTTGAGACGGTGTCGGCGCCCGGATAGCCCTCGAAAATGCTATTGAAGCTGCGGTTCTCTTGAACGATGTAGACGATGTGATCGATCTTGCCGGCGCCGGTCGACGCGAGCGCTCGCATGACGCCGTCGCTTTGCATGGGCGTTGACGGCTGCAAGCCGGCAGAACACGCGGTGAACGCCAGCGAAAGTGCGAGGCCGGTAAACCGGCGCGGCGTAGAGGTCGAATGCCAAAAACTTGCCAAAAACTCACGCATGGCTTTGTCGCAGCCATGGTACCATCGAGCGAGACCGAGGCGCAATATTCGCTTATTGGAGGTTAGAACGCTGGTATGAGAACTCGCCGTTGTCTTGGGAGCGTCATGGGCGTGCTCGCCGGAATGGCCATTCTTACCGGGTGTGGCGGCGGAGCGTCGCCCACGTTCGCTCCGGCGACGGCTCAGAGCAACGGCGCGACACGAATCGCGCATCCCGACCGAGCGCGGTCCTGGGCGGCTCCCGACGCGAAAAAGGATAACCTGCTCTACGTGAGCGACGCGGACACGTACGACGTCTACATGTACTCCTACCCACGCGGCAAGCTCGTCGGGACGCTCACGGATCAAAACAATCCCGGGGGCTTGTGCGTCGACAAGAAGGGCGACGTCTTCGTGACGCAGCTCTATGGCGGCGGGCACATCGTCGAGTACGCGCACGGCGGAACGACGGCGATCGAGTCGTTGAGCGATCCCGGTTACGAGCCCGGCGGCTGCTCCGTCGACCCGGCAAGCGGCAACCTCGCGGTTTCGAACATCATCACCGACTACTTCGATGTGGGCAACTTGCTGATCTTCAAACACGCCAAGGGCACGCCGACGAGTTATGCCGCTCCCGGAAGCACGGGCGCCGGCGCGGTATGGGGCTCGGTCAACACCTGCGGTTACGACGACAAGGGGAACGTGTTCTTCGCCGGGCACGGTTATCCGGACGCCAACGTTTTTGGTGAGCTGCCCAAGGGCGCGAGCAGCACCGAAAACATCACGCTCGAGCAGAACTTTGGAAGCGGCATCGGCAACGTGCAGTGGGACGGAACCTACATCACGTTTGCGGACATCGATGGAACGGTCTACCGCTTTAAGATGAAGGGGACGACGGGCAAAGTGGTCGGCTCGACCGTGCTGAACGGCTCGGACCAAGTCGACCAGGGCTGGATTCAAGGTAAACGGGTGATCGCTCCGCAGCAGTTCGCTGCCGACGTCTTCTACTACGACTATCCGGCAGGCGGGGATTCGACTAAGACCGTGGGCGGACTGAGTGCTCCGTTTGGTACGACCGTCAGCCTGGCGCCAAAAACGTAGCGAGCAAAGAAGCTCTCCCACGCCGTCGAAGCCATGAGAGCCGCCGCGGGTGACGGCTCTCGAGCTGAGAGGGGGGGTTGCCTTGCCTACCTTTTCAAGTGCCAACTTCAATGTAGCCGTTAAGCATCTCTTTCGTCACTTGCACGAGCCGCATGTCCTGCGCTCCAATCTCTTGGTCCGGCACGTCTTTGAAAATCTGCGCGGAGCCCGTCTCGGCGGGGTGCACGAGCGCGCGGCATTGGATCGCGTGCACGAACTCGTTCGTCTCGGGGCCGAGTACTGCCGCGACGCCGACATCGCCGCCGGACGAGAGGAGCGTGCCGCGCGCCAGTACGCGATCGTCACCCAGCAATGTCTCGAGCAGCGGCCGATGCGCGAAGTGGCGGCCGCCCTTGGAATATCGTACTACCACTGTTACCGCCAACGTGCCGAGATCTGCCGGCGCGTGGCGCGTTATATCCTCGAGCGCGATGACGCACCGGCCCTCGACGCGTTTCCTGAGCTCGACGAGTTTGCCTCGCTCGCCGACCGGGCGATGCAGCGGGCTGCGTGTTTGCCTCCGGAAACAGCCTTTCGCGAAGGCGACGACCTCGTCCGCGCCGCCGCATC
Source organism: Vulcanimicrobiota bacterium (assembly GCA_030043675.1). GTDB lineage: Bacteria > Vulcanimicrobiota > Vulcanimicrobiia > Vulcanimicrobiales > Vulcanimicrobiaceae > Cybelea. Next base: position 1,083 of record JASHXG010000020.1, on the reverse strand, counting down.
CCCGCAACAGAAAATCGAGGCTTTACGCCTCGGAGCGTTGATAGCGACGCGGTTTGGTGACGTCAAGCGCGCGGAACGTGCGCGCCGCGAAGCTCAGGCGCTGTGGGTCGAACATCTGGCAGCCGGCCCGTCATCTTCACGGGAGGTCGCGCGAGCGTGCATCGAGTTGATGGATGCCAAACTCGCGTACCATCGCGCCGACCCGTCCCAGGCGCTCGCGATGGCGCAACGCGCGACCGAACGCCTCGCGCCCATTCAAGAGGAGCAGCGCGTGGCGCAGCTCTACGGCGAAAGCCTCTACGAACTCGGCGCGGCCTACTGGAACCTCGGCGACTTCGAGCGCGGCTACGAGCACGTTGCCGATGCCGAAGCACACTTCGCGCGCCTGCGCTTGGCGTCACCACATTTGCGCATACGCGTGACGGTGGAGATTTGGCAGATGCGTAACTATCTGCTGATGAACTCGAAAAGCTGGTATCCGTCCTGGCAGCGACGCAAGGGCCTGATCACGGCCTACGAGCAGGCCTACGCTGCCGGCGCATTTTTCGAGGCGGCGACGGCGCTCGCAGCTCTGGCCGAGCACTACGCCTTTGCGGGGAACGACGACGAGACGTTGCGAACCGCCCGAGCCGCCCTCTCACTCGCGAAACAAGAGCCAAGTGAAAGGCTGCGGACTCAAATCTCGATACAGGTTGCGATGCTCTTGTTGTGGACGCGACACTGGGATCGCGCGCGCTCGTTTCTTCCCGTCACGCAGCGGCTCGATGCCTGCGACGTCTATCATCGCGAGTTGGCCGCCTACTTCTCCGCCGAACGCGCGTTCCGGCGCCGAGCATTCCGGGACGCCTGGAATCTCACGCGTGACGAGACCGGCAATTACGTCGGCCTCGGGGTGCGTAAGCGGCTCATCGCGGCCGCGTCGGCGCACGAACTCGAACATCGGCGTGTCGCTGGGGCATTGATCGAAGCCACGCTGCCGGCCGCGGAACGTCTGCGTTCGGTTCCGCTGCTGCGCGACACCTACAGCTTCGCCGGGCGGATCACGGGGAACTCGCGCTACAAGCGTCAAGCCGTCGAACTGAC
>JASHXG010000190.1 GCA_030043675.1 Vulcanimicrobiota bacterium | reverse complement strand
GGGGCACGCGCTGGTCGTCGTCCATAATGTCATAACGCTTCCGTCGGCGGGCGATGAACGCTCGATCGCAGCCATCGGAACTCAGAGCGCGCCCAAGGCCGAGCAACGCGCGGAATCGCTGGCGATGGCACCGGCTGGGAGCGCGAATCGCGAGGTCATGCCGATTGGGGGCGATGCCGCGATTGTTCCGCATCCGCCGGTGACGGCATACGCGCTCGACGCCGACGGCACCACTGCGATCGAAGTAACGGTGGATCGGCACGGCCGTCCGCTCAAATGCACGATTGCCGAAAGCTCGGGTTCCGCCGTGCTCGACGAATCGGTCTGCCGCGCGGCGATGCGTGTACGCTACGCGCCACGCCGTGTCGATGGCCGCGCCGTGATGAGCACGTACCGCGACGCTTTTACGTTTCGTTCCAATCCCGGCGACTAACGCCGAGCGTCGGGGGGAAGCCTAGCCGACGACCGAATCGAGCCGGTCATGGCGGAGCGGCCGTTCATCTATCGCTTCACTCGTGACCTGCGCCTCGACGACCACGCCGGCCTCGCCGTTGCGGCATTGCACGGCGATGTGCTTCCGCTGCTCATCATCGACGCGGCGCTCAAGGCTCGCCTTGCCCGCTCGCCCCGCCGCGCCGCATTCTTCTGCGCCGCAGCGGCCGCTCTCGACGTTGAGTTGCGCGAGCGCGGAAGCCGGCTGATCGTTCGGCGAGGGTCGCCTTCGGGAACGATCAAGTCGCTCGCCGCCGCCTCGCACGCACCGGGCGCCGCGTGGAGCGCGTCTTATGACGGTGGGGCGATGCGCAGCGACGAACGGCTGCGCTCGGAGCTCGAGGAGGCGGGGCTCATGGCGTCGATCGTCCACGACGCACCCGCGGTCGCTCCGGATGAAAGCGCCGCGGCGCACTCCGTTCCCGGCTCGGGCTATCGCGCGTTCGCGCCTTATTTCGAGGTGTGGCGTGACCTTCCGGTCCGTTCGCACGAGCACCCGCTGCTCGTCCGCTTCGCATGCTGCGATCTGCAGAGCGAGCCGCTGCCGGGGGCGCAAGAGTTTGGCGCCGTCGAGAGCGCCGACCAGGCCGGGCCGAGCGTCGCGCGGGACCTGTTCGAGCGATTCTTGCGAGAGGATGCCGCACACTATGCGATCGCGGCGGTCGTTCCGTCCGAGGACCGGACCTCGCATCTGTCGGCGCATCTTTCGTTCGGAACGATCTCGGCTCGCACGGTTGTGCGCGCACTTCGCGAGCGCCTCGAGGATCCGTTCTCTTTGACCGAGGAGCGACTCTCGTATCGCCGCTTCTTGCGCGCGATGGCGCAACGCGACTTCTTCCTGCAGTTGGGATGGTTTTATCCGCGAACGCGCGACGAGCCGCTCCAAGAACGAATGCGTGGATTCGCGTGGAAGCAGTCGCATCGAGCGCTGGATGCGTGGCGTGCGGGCGCCACGGGTTATCCGCTGGTTGACGCCGGAGTTCGCCAGCTGGAGCAGATCGGATGGATGCATCCGCTCGTTCGGGCGGTGGCGGCATCGTTTCTGTGCTTCGACCTGGGCGTCGACTGGCGGATCGGACGCGACGAGTGGGACCGAAGGTTGATCGAAGACGATGAGGCCCTTGCGACCGGCAACTGGCAGTGGGTTGCCGGCGTCGGCGGCGACTTAGCCCAATATCCGCGCATCTACAATCCGGAGCGTCAACGCCGGCGGCATGATCCCGACGGAATCTACGTGCGCCGCTGGATCCCCGAGTTGCGCAGCGTGCCGGTTGCGACTTGGCATGGCTTGGCGGGCGATTCGCCCCAGCTCGCGCTCGAGCTTTTCAGCCAAGATGCGTACGCGCGGCCCGTCGTCGAGCACGAGCGTGCCGCGCGTGAGTTTCTGACGCGCTATCGCGCGTTCGTGTCGCCCTGAGGGAGACGGTCGTCGAGCCAGCTGCTGACAACCGGTATGCGAACGTCGTCGCCGTTCCAAGCCTTGATGCCGTAGTAGACGCTGGCGACCAGAAAGAGCGGCGCGAGCAGTGGAACCAGCACCCCGGCCGAAAAGCCGAGGAACGGAACCTGCGCGATCAGCATCAACAAACCCCAGAACCCGAAGAAGCCCAGGTTAAAGCCCAGGGCTTGGAAGGCTTGCCGGCGGAGATGCCGCGACTGCTTACGGTCGAGGAGCGAGAGGAGAGCGAGCGGCCAGAGCGGGTAACCGAGCGCCACGAGCGCGCGCGATTCGGCCGGATCGGCCGGCGCCGAGACCGTCGCCTGCGGGCGCACGCTGGCGGGCGCCGGACGCGGCGGAACTTGCCCGGGAATCTGTTGACGGGTGGCGGTGGCAGCATCGACCTTAGCGGCAAGCCGGCAACTCGGGCAGCCGCCGAGCTCGTCGCGGCACGTCGCGCAGATCGGCTTGCCGCATTCGATGCACGGCGCGATCGACGGGACATTCGAGTGAAAGTAGCAGTCCATACGATTCTTGCGATCTCCCTCCGTAATCCATTTACACGTACCGGCGGGCTTTGCGGGAGGTTTCATTAGATAGTGACCGCAAGAGCGTGCCGCCGATGAGCCGTCGCTCGATCCTGATCCGTCTGGCCCGCGAGGCGCGCCCGTACTCGGGGCGTCTCGCCATCGCGATGACGTTGGGGGTGCTCGCCGGCGTGCTCACGATCGCCCCGCCGCTGGCTTTTCGCATCATCATCAACCAGGTGCTCGTTCCACCGCCGGGCCATCCCCCCGACCTCAAAGCGCTCTATCTTTCCCTCGGGCTAACGTCGGTCGCGCTGGTTTTGGCCAACGCGGCCATCTACGGTCAGACCTACTTGACGGCGTGGAGCGGCCAGCACTTGGTCGCCCGTCTGAGGGTCCGGCTCTTCGGACGATTGTTGAACTTGCCGCTCGGCGAGTTCGACAAGTGGCGTCCGGGCGAGCTGATCGCACGCTTTTCGACGGATCTGCAGATGATGATTGACGCCGTGAGCGTTTCGGTTCCGCAGCTCGTCGTTGCGCTGGCGACCTTCATCTCGTCGTTCGCAACGATGATCTACTTAGACTGGCTCTTGACGCTTTCGCTCGTCCTGGTCGCGCCGGTCGTGTCCTTCGCCGTGTCGAAATTTCAGCGGCTGATTACCGCGAGCACGCACCGCGCCCAAGAGCGCATCGCCGATCTGTCGGCCAATCTTGCCGAGGTCCTCCAGGGACAGCGGGTCGTAAAGTCGTTTGGGCGCGAGGAATTCGAAGTCCAACGGTTTGCCAACCGCAACGAGGCGTTCTTCGGCGCGTATATGAAGTTGACCCAGTTCATTCAAACGCAGCCGCTGGTCGTTTCAACCATCATGGTCGCTGCGGTCGTGGCGATCATGTGGCTTTCGGTACGCGAGGTGCTGGTCGGCCGGCTCGATACCGGCAAGGTCTTTATGTATTGGGGCCTGCTGGTCAATCTCATGAATCCGATGAATCGCGTGGCCGCCTTCGTCGGGGACATCAGCAAAGCGATCGTCGGTGCCGGACGCGTCTTCGAGCTGCTCGATCTCCCGGTCGAGGTGCGCGATCCCGCTGGGGCCGTGGCCCTGCCGGCCGTGCGCGGGAGCATCGAATTCGCGGACGTGACCTTTCGTTATCAACCCCAGGAGCCTCCGGCTCTCGATCGCGTCAACGCGACGATCGAGGCGGGTGAGATCGTCGCGCTGGTTGGCCCCTCGGGTGCGGGCAAGACGACGATTGTGAACCTGGTTCCGCGATTCTACTCACCGCAAGAAGGCAGCGTGCTGATCGACGGAATGGATATCGCACGGGTGCGTTTGGCCGACCTTCGCAGCGCGATCGCGATCGTTCCGCAGGACGTGCAGCTCTTTCGGGGCTCTATTCTGGACAATATCCGATATGGGCGGCTCGGCGCGACCGACGACAACGTGTACGCGGCGGCGCGGGACGCGAACGTCGACGACTACGTTCGAACCTTTCCGGCCGGATACGCGACGGAAGTCGGCGAGCGCGGCGTGCGCCTCTCCGGGGGAGAGCGCCAGCGGATCGCGATCGCCCGAGCCGTCTTGCGAGATCCCCGCATCCTCATCCTCGACGAGGCGACCAGCGCGCTCGACAGCCATTCCGAAGCCATGATCGAAGAGGCGCTCGACCGGCTGTTGGTTGGACGGACGACCCTGATTATCGCGCATCGGCTCTCGACGATCCGGCGCGCCCACAAGGTCCTCTACATCGAGGCCGGACGCGTGCTCGAGATCGGCACGCACGAGGAGCTGTTGGCTCGAGGCGGTGCCTACGCGCGCCTCCACGCCGCCCAGTTCGCAACCAGCCGCCAACCACACGTTTGACAAGCCGATTCGCGCGTGATAGGGTCGTCGGAAATGCTCGAGCCGTCGCCTTTCTTCATGCGCATGCGCAATATGATGTCCCGTCCTGCGGGGCGTGCGTGGGGTTGAGCGTGGCGTAGATTCTTCACTGAGAGTATGACCCGAGCTCCTCACCACCGGTGAGGAGCTTTTCATAACCGCGGGCGAAGACCCGCAAGGAGTGTGACTCATGCCGAACAACGGAAAGTCCGGCCACTCTGCACCGTTTGGCTTTTCGACGCGCGCAATCTGGAGCGGGCAAGACGCGTGCCGGACAACCGGTGCCACGATCGTGCCGGTCTATCAAACTGCAACCTTTACTCAGGCACGCGTGGGGGTTACCAAAGGGTTCGACTACTCGCGTACCGCCAATCCGACGCGCCTCGCCGTGGAGCGGCAGCTCGCCGCCCTCGAAGGCGGAGCATATGCTTCCGCGTTCGGCTCGGGAATGGCCGCCGTCGCCGGCGCGGCCTCATTGCTCTCCAGCGGCGACCACATCTTGGCAACGCGCGACATCTACGGCGGGACGCACCGGCTCTTCACGGCAGTGCTCTCCCGTTACGCCATCGACGTTACCTTCGTCGATACGCGAGATCCCGAAGCGACGTGGGCAGCGCGCAAGCCGAATACGCGGCTGCTCTGGCTTGAAACGCCGAGCAACCCAACCCTGAGACTCTGCGACATCGCGGGCATCGCGCGGAACAAACCCGCGGGCGTCATCGTCGCGGTCGACAATACCTTCGCCTCACCCTTCTTGCAGCAGCCGCTGGCGCTGGGCGCGGACCTCGTCGTGCATTCGACGACCAAATACATCGCCGGGCACAGCGACGTCATCGGCGGCGTCGTTATCACCAACGACAGCTCGATTGCCGAGCGGATCGCCTATCACCAAAACTGCGTGGGTGCCGTGCCGGGTGTGTGGGACGCCTACCTGACACTGCGCGGCGCAAAGACGCTGGCCCTGCGGATGCGCGCGCACTCGCACAACGCTCAAGCCGTAGCCGAGTTCCTGGCTCGACGCGACGACGTCGTGGCGGTGCACTACCCCGGCCTGCCCACGCATCCGCAGCACGAACTGGCGCGCCGGCAAATGAGCGGCTTCGGCGGCATCGTTTCCTTTCGTCCCGCGGGGGGCGGCGAGCGAGCGCGCGCGATTGCAGGAGGCACCTCGATCTTCAGCCTAGCCGTCTCGCTAGGCGGCGTGGAATCGCTGATCTGCAGCCCGGCCACGATGACGCATGGATCGCTCTCCCCGGCTGCGCTGGCGGAACTCGAGATCAGCGACGATCTGCTGCGCCTCTCGGTCGGTGTCGAAGAAGAGGAGGACTTGATCGCTGATCTCGCTCGGACACTCGATGCTACGAAGGTGCCCTTACGGGGCCACCCGAAGCCGTAGACTTTAGCCAAGGAGGGCATTTCTATGCTCGTGCTCAGTCGCAAGACCAACCAGTCCATCATGATCGGTCGCGACACTCGCGTGATGGTCGTTGGCGTCGACCGGGATCAAGTGAAGCTCGGGATCGAGGCGCCGCGCCACGTCCCGGTCCACCGTTTCGAGGTCTACGAGGAGATTCAGCGCTCCAATGAGTCCATACTCAAGCTCGATGCTGACCGCGACTGATTCAGACCTCGACGTCCTCGAGTCGCGGACGATCTACATTTTACGGGAGGCCTTCTCGTGCGTGTCGCCGCTCGCGATGCTCTGGTCGATCGGCAAGGACTCAACCGCCCTGTTGTGGATGGTGCGCAAGGCGTTTCTCGGCGAGGTGCCCTTCCCGGTCGTGCTGCTCGATACGGGGATGGAGTTTCCCGAGGTTTATGCGTTTCGCGACCGGCTGGTGCGGGAATGGAATCTGCCGGCTCTCAACGAGGTTTGTCCTGCTGAAAGCACGGTTGACCAGTCGCTGCCGCCGGCGGCGCGTCACGCGGCTCGCAAAACCGCTGGGCTGCGTGCGCTGATCGCTCGCGAAGGTTACCGCGGAATCATCTTGGGTATCCGCCGCGATGAACAGGCGATTCGAGCCAAGGAGCGCATCTTCAGTCCGCGCAATGCCGACGGCTCGTGGGATCCGCGCACGCAGCCGCCCGAACTCTGGGACTTTTTTCCCTATGAGGTACCCGACGGAGCTCACGTGCGAATTCACCCGCTGCTACACTGGACCGAACTCGACATTTGGCGCTACACACGGCGCGAGAATATTCCCTATGTCCCGTTGTATCTGGCGCGGGACGGTATGCGCTTTCGTTCGCTCGGTGAGAGCAATATCACGATTCCGATCCCTAGCCACGCCGAAACGCTTGACGACGTGATCGCAGAGCTGGAGGCCACGCGCGAGCCCGAACGGGCGGGACGGACGATGGATCACGAGAGCGAAGACGCTTTCGAGAGGCTGCGCACAACGGGATACATGTGAGACAGGTTCGGATCGTCATGGTCGGGGACGTCGACGCGGGCAAGTCGACGATCCTCGGGAGAATGCTGGTCGATCTTGGTCAGGTCACGCCGCAAAAACTCGCCGAGTTGGAAAACTCGAGCACCAAGCGCGGCGTTCCGATCGAGTATTCGTTTCTGCTCGACGCTTTCCAACTCGAACGCGATCAAGCCATCACGCTCGACATCTCGCGGATTTGGCTGCGCATGCCGGACCGCGACTACGTCTTCGTGGATGCTCCGGGCCATCGCGAGCTAATCCGCAATCTATTGACCGGCGCGTCGGAGGTCGACGCCGCCATCATGGTAATCGCAGTCGATGAAGGGATCACGCTACAGACGCGCCGGCAGGCGCTCTTCTTGCAGTGGTTCGGGTTCAAAGAGCTGCTGGTCGCGGTCAACAAGTTGGACCTCGCGAACGAACCCGAGACGGCCTTCGCGCAGCGCCGCGCGGAGATCCGCGACTTCCTCGAGCAGCTCAATATCGCGCCCGTCGATATCATCCCGGTCGCGGCGCGCGATGGCGACAACATCGCGCTGGGCAGCCGGCGGTGGCCGTGGTGGAAGGGCGCGACGCTGCTGGAA
>JASHXG010000189.1 GCA_030043675.1 Vulcanimicrobiota bacterium | reverse complement strand
AGATGGCCAGCAGGATGCCGGTGAGGATCGTCCACGCCAACTGGTACGCGTAGAAGAACGGGATGCCGAAAATGCGCGGCTCTAAGTGGTTGTAGAACCCGGGAAAGAGGGTCGCCACGAAGGGGACGGCCAGGAGCAGGTACCACCAGGACAACCGCTCATTTCGCACTGCGGGCAACCATACGCCTTCGCGCCCTGCGCCCCTGCTACTCGGGAAGCGTCTCTCCGCGCGTCTCGACCGCAAACGGAATCAGCAGTAAGCCGATCCCGAATGCAATCGCCGTCAACGCGACCGGCGTGCCGAGCGTCCCCATTCCCTTGACCAAACCCCCGATCACGAAGTTGATGCCGGCGCCGGCAAATCGGCCGATCGAGGTCGCGAAGGCAAATGCGGTGGCTCGAATCGAGGTCGGATACTGCTCCGGCAGCCAGAGGCTGAAAACGGTGAAGTTCCCGCCGAAAAAGCCCAAGAAGAAAAGGACCGTCAAGAACGTCGGCAGCGCATTCGGGAGGTAAAACGCCCAGCCGAACGCCAGGACGATCGAAACGAGCATACCGGCGAAGTAGATCGCCAGCGTCGGCTTGCGCCCTAAGCGTTCGGCGAGCGGCGGTACCGTCAGGCAGCCGAGAATCGTTCCCACCGAGAGAATCGCGGTCCCGATGGACGCCAGCTTCGTCGCGGTTCCCACCAGCGCGCCGGCGCTGCGCGCGAGCGCGATGATCGCCGTCGGTTCGTAGACGCTGCCGGCCCACAGACCGATGATCGCCACCGCCAGCAACGATGCGTTCACGATGGTTCGTTTCAGGTACTGGGGTGAGAAGATCGAAACCCCCGTCGTTACCACGCGTTGCGCACGCGTCCAGCGTTCGGGCTCGCTTACCCGCGCCAATACCGCCGCCGCGAGGATGACCGGCGTCAAACCCACCAGAAACATCGTGCGCCAGCCGAAGGCCGCGCCGATCGTGTAGTTGAGCGCGGCCGCGAGAAAGAAGCCGGTGTAGTACCCGGTTTGCAAATATCCGGCGCCCATCTTCCGCCGGCTCTCGGGCCAGGCTTCGGCAACGTAGGTGCCGGCCATCGACCACTCGCCGCCGATGCCCAGACCGGCCAACAGACGGAATATCGCCAACTCGTAAACGTTCTGCGAGAACGCGGCCGCGCCGGTAAAGACCGCATAGACTAGAATCGTCATCGCCAGCGTGCGCGCACGCCCGAAGCGGTCGGCGATCGGTCCCCAGACGAACGAGCAGCCCCAACCGATCAAGAAGAGCGCGAAGAGAATCGAGCCGGCCAGTCCGACGTTGCCCGGCAACGCGGCGATACCGCTCTTCGGCAAGAGCTCGGTCAGCGCCGGCGCAAGAACCAGCGCGTAGATCACCGAGTCCATACCGTCCAGCGTCCAGCCGAGCCAAGCCGCCCAGAAACCGAAAATCTGTTGGCCGCTGAGTCGATCGCGTGCGGCCACCACGGAAGCGCGCGCTGCAGTCATGACGCTTTATTGCATCTGCGCCGCCGCGCGGCCTACAAGGGATACTGCGTTCCGATCCCCAGGCTGCGAGTTTCGAGCTCGACCTCCCGCTCGCGCAGCCGCCAGCCATCATCGGTTCTGATGAGGCGGTCGTAGTAGCGCCCGACCGCAAAGAGGCTGGTTTCCCCGCCGTCGTCTTGCGTGACGTACACCGTCAGCGCCGTGATCGCCGTTGCCTCGTTTCGCTCCGCGTTGGGCTCGACGCGGTAGACGGTCGCGTGGCGCGTCAGCAGCACGGGTTCGGTATGGTGGCGCGGGAGATGACGGACGAGGTTTTCGATCCCCGCCCGGTCGTGCTCCAGCCACGTGATTTGGGCGCGCAGCTCCGGGCTCCACGAGCGGATCGCGTAGGCGAAATCATCGGTACAGCGATCGAGCCATCCTGAAAAATCCTTGGCGTCCAGCAGCAGCACCGTATCGTAGAGGAGCTGTGTGATCTCCCGATGGTCGGAGTTGAGGGCTTCCACGTTGCGGACGTCGAGCATCAGAGCACCTCGAGGGGCGCGCTAGCCGGGCGGCCCATCCAGCGGCTCCACTCGCCGTAGAATTGCCGCATGCCGATCTCGTCGTGAATCGTGTTATCTTCCTCGCGCGCGTGCAAGAAGTAGCGCTGGCCGCGTCCCAGCGCGCGCCCCTGCCCGAGCACCGCGAGCAAGTCCTCGTGCAGGTTGCGCCCGAACGGCCCCCAGATCGTATTGTAGTCGCGGACGCGTGACGCGCGCTCTTCGGGCGTATCGCGCCGCAAACCCAGGCCGCGGAACTCGATCGCGGTCTGGACGGGTGAGATCGGAATCGAGGTGTCGATTCGCAGTGACGAGCCTCGCAAGTTGTACGTCTGTCCGGGAAACAGGTCGACCATCTTCCACTGGTTGCGCACGAGACCGGGGAAGGAAAGGTCTCGATCCTTGAAGCCTTCGTAGGCTTCGTACTTCACCACCTGATCGCCGACGCGCGCGTGGCCGTTGGGAAACGTCGTGTAGCGCCGCTCGAAATAGCCGGGTTGTTTCAGGCTGGTCTCACGGTTGTGATAGTGCAAGTAATCGTGGTAGAACTCGCTGTTGGTATCGTGCCAGAGTTTGTAGTTCGTCGGTACGATCGCACGGTGAAAGGCGAACACTTCCAGCGGTTCGGTGTCGAGCGCCTCGAGCATGTCGTCGAGCGCTCCGGCGAGAAAGTCGCGCAGCGCCGGCGCTTCATCGTCGAGATTGACGTAGACCATTCCGCC
>JASHXG010000019.1 GCA_030043675.1 Vulcanimicrobiota bacterium | reverse complement strand
GTCGGTCCGAGCAAGAGCGTCACGTCGGCGCCGCGCAGCATCGCTTCGCGCGCCAACGCGATGCCGGTTGCGCCGGTCGACGCGTTGCTGATGAAACGCACCGGGTCGAACGGCTCGCGCGTCGGGCCGGCGGTGATCGCGACGCGCTTGCCGCTCAGCGAGCGGCGACGCGCCAATACCCGCTCCAACGCCGCGAGGATGCGCTCCTCGGTGGCCAGCCGCCCGACGCCGATCTCGCGTTCGGCCAGAAAGCCGCGCTCCGGATCGACCAGCTCGCAGCCACGGGCCTGCAGCGTCGCCAGATTCGCCTGGGTCGCGGGGTGCTCGTACATCGCGTCGTTCATCGCCGGAGCGATCACGATTGGAATGCGCGCCGCCAACAGCGCCGAGGTCAGCAAATCGTCCGCGATGCCCGCGGCCAGCTTCGCGATCACGTTCGCGGTCGCGGGCGCAACCAACGCGACGTCGGCGTCGCGGATCAAGCGAATGTGCGGGATGCGTTCGGGCGCGTCCCACAGCGAGGTGTAGACCTCGCGTGCGGTCAGCGACGAGAAGGTCAACGGCGTCACGAAGCGTTCGGCCTCGGCGGTCATCACGACGTCGACGGTGGCGCCGCGCTGCACGAGCGTGCTGGTGAGCGCCGCGACTTTGTAGGCGGCGATCCCTCCGCAGACGCCCAAGAAGATGCGCGCCCCCTTCACGACGGGATCCAGAGATTGTCGATCAAGCGCGTCTCGCCGAAGCGCGCTGCGCCGACGACGAAGGCGGGCGGCTTCAGCGTATCGAGCGGCTCGAACGTTTCGCCGTCCACCAGATCGAGATAGTCGAGCTTCGCCGCCGGCGCCAGCACGGCGGTTGCGGCCGCAATCGCTTGGCTCTTGGCTTCCCCGCGCTCGAGGGCCTGACGCATGGTCAGCAGCGCCCGGTAGAGCGAAGGCGCCTGCGCGCGTTGCGCGCTATCGAGATAGGCGTTGCGGCTCGACATCGCCAGGCCGTCGCGTTCGCGCACCGTGGGCTCGATGACGGCTTCGGCCGGAAAGGCGAGGTCGCGGATCATTTTGCGCAGGACCGCCGTCTGTTGCGCGTCTTTTTGTCCGAGAAAGAGCAGATCGGGCTGGACGACGTGCAGGAGCTTCGCCACGACGGTCGCGACACCGCGAAAATGCCCCGGGCGAATCGCTCCTTCGAGCGTCTCACCAAGCCGGCCGACGTCGACCGACGTGCTGAAGCCGTCGGGGTACATGATCGCGGCGTCGGGCGCGAAAAGCACGTCGACGCCGGCGCCGGCGAGCTTCTCGCTGTCGCGCTCGAGATCGCGTGGATACCGCGCGAGATCCTCGCTCGGTCCGAACTGCAGCGGATTGACGAAGATCGAAACCGCCACCGCCGCGCAGCGCGCGCGGGCGCGGCGGACGAGCTCAAGGTGCCCCTCGTGCAGGGCGCCCATCGTCGGCACGAAACCAAGCGGGCGAGGCGACACGCCGAAGAGCGCGCGTGCCTGCGCAATCGTTGCCGCGTATTCCATGAGATGCTGCTCCTACGTGCGTGTTACCCGTAGGATCGTCCGTCCGACGACGAACGGCGCGCCGACCGGCAACGCCACGTTCCCGACGACCGGCTGGCCATTGAGTTTGGTCCCATTGCGGCTTTGGAGATCGATCAGCTGGATCGATCCATCGTCGATGTGCAGCCGGGCGTGTTGGCGCGAGACGTAGCGGTCCAGGCCGATGCATGCCTCGGCCACCGTGTCGTCGCGTCCTATCGTGATCTCGCGCTCAAAGGTCCAGGTCTTCCCATCGAGCGGCCCGCTAAGAACCTCGAGCAGGTACATGACTGTCAGGCCTTCTTCGGGCGCTGCGCCCGCCTCCTGTGCGGGTATAAGGAAACCCTAAGGAATCGTCTTGGAGCAGACGATTACTGAAGAGTAGGATGAACGATCGGATCGACGAGCTGCTCGACCTCATCGAGGTCGAGCCCGATGCCCTCGGGAAGGCCGAGTTCTTTCAGGTCCAGGCGATGCTGGAGAGCCTGGCCGGCAAGACGATCGAGAGCGTCTCGGTCGAAGAGACGCGCGTCACGGTCACGACCTCCGATGGAAGTCGCTACTTCTTCTACGGCTTTCTCGGCTCCGAGAAGCCGGAGCCCAAGGCGAACTAATTCCAAGCGAGGCCCCACGGACGATGATGCCGCGTTTCGTCTCCCAGTGCGCAGGGTTTGCGCTGATCCTTGCGCTGTCTGCGGGGTGCACGAGCCAAAGCGGGTCGAGCGTTCCGTCGTTGGCGCAGCCGGCGGCAATGCCGTTGGTCTCCGGCCAAGACTTGCTTTACGTCGTGCGTGCGACCAACTACACCGATCCCGGCAAGCTGAGCCTCTATACGTATCCGCAAGCACAGCACCGAAAGACGGTCGACTCGTACCTGCTGTCCACCGGCGGCCCGGCGTGCGCCGATGACTCGGGCAACATCTACGTCGTAGGCAACACCATCGGCTCGGTATACGGCTACATTCTCGTCTATGCGCACGGCAAAACGACGCCCGCACGAACGATATCGGGCTACTACTTCGACTACACCGGCTGTGCCGTAGACCCAACCAGCGGCGACCTCGCGGTAACGTTCACCGGAGAGAACGGCGTATTGGTTTATCCCAACGCGACCGGGACGCCGAAGTATTATGTCTATCCGCCGCACTTCCGCACCAGTGGCTGCACGTTCGACGACGGCGGCAATCTCTTCGTTGGCGGGGCCTGGCTCGACGAGACCAACCGCCACACCAAACGCTATCCGCTTCGCCTCTTAGAGTTGCCGCGCGGAGAGTCCACGTTTATCAACGTCAAGTTTCCGCGAATTCACTGGGCGTCGACCACCCCCGGCGACCTTGACTGGGACGGCAAGCATCTCGCGTTCGCCAACGGAGCCGATTCGATTTACCGTGTCGCGGTAAGCGGAAGCGACGCAACGATCGCCGGCATTACGAAGCTTCAGGGCGCAAATGGGATCCGGACCTTCTGGATCCAGGGCGGCGCGCTCGCTGCTGCGACCGGGCCGGGCGTTGTCATTTGGAAGTATCCTGCGGGAGGGAAGGCCACGGCGACCATCCGTGGCGCAGCGAGCGGCGTCGCGGTTTCCGTTCCGGGAGCACACTAAGCCTCGCAGGCCTGCGCCGCCAGCAGCGCGCCCAGATAGCCGTGCGCGGCGCTGACGCCGCCCTGCACGTAGACTTCGAACGGCGGCCGCAACGGTGCGTCGCACGAGAGCTCGATCGTCGCGCCGCTGACGAACGCCCCTGACGACATGATCACCGGCTCCGCGTAACCCGGCACCGCTCCCGGC
>JASHXG010000188.1 GCA_030043675.1 Vulcanimicrobiota bacterium | reverse complement strand
TGGCGTTCAAGCGCAACCGCTCCGTAGCCACGCTCTACTTTCTGCTGGTCACGATCGTCTCGGTTCCGTTGGTCGTCGGCTACTACCACGATGAACTCGGCGATGCGATCACTTCGCCCGTCTACGATCTGTTCTACCGGAACTTTCCCGGGTTTCAGATGTTTCGCTTTTCGTACAAGTGGGTCGCGGGGGTCGAGTTCGGGATGTGCGGGCTCTATGCGCTTGCAGCCGGCGCCATCCTCACGGCGTCGCGCGAGCGATTGATCCAGAGCGCGCCGTCGGTGCGCGAGCGCTTCGCCTGGACCCTTCCGGCGGCCGGCGCGGCGCTCGTGCTCTTGCCGATTCTGCTCTTCATTCCGGTGCTGCAAAAGAAGGCAAACTATCCGGGACCCGTGATCCCGAGCTGGGAATATCGCGAGAATCAGCTGCTCGGCGACGATCCGAGCCATCGCGTCGCGATATTTCCGACGCAGTTTCTCGAGCAGTTCGATTGGGGCTCCCCCGAGTTCTATATCGAGGACGCGTTCGTCGACCGGCCGATCATCTACGGCCGTCTGGGAAGCGAATCTACCGAGGGGAGCGATCGCTGGATACGGGGAGCCTATCGCGCCTCTCGCTACGCGATGCCGCTAGCCGCCGAAATGTTTCGCGTTCTCAACGTCGACACGATCCTGCAGCGTGACGACTTCATTCCCGCCATCGACTTTAGCTTTCCGGACTACTGGGTACCCAACAACACGACGCTCACGCACGACGTGCTCCATCGCGTTCTCGGCGCCCAGCCGGTTCGCTCGTACGGACCGCTGCGCGTCTATCATCTCGCGGGAGCGCTCCCGTTGGTCTACGGGGTCGTGCATCCGAAGCTGACCGCGCTCCCGCCGTTTACCGACGCCTTCCTGGGCGACATCCCCGCGATGGCCGCCGGGAGGGCCGAGTTCACCCTGCCCGCGCGCGCTGATCCCGGCACGATGGCCCTGATCGAGTCGCTCGCGCCGATTCTTCCCGGGACGGACCATCAAGTGCGCGATCTCGCGGTCGAGCAAAGCCTGGTCGAGAGTGGGATCAAGATTCATCCGCCGTCAGCCGACATCACTATCGCCATCCCGTTTACCGTCAAGAGCCCGGGACGCTACCTCGTCTTTGCCCGCGAGGACTCGCCGCTGTTCTACCGGCCCGCGCCTCGCGGTCTGGACATCGACGGGCAGCAGCTCTCTCCACAAAGCTCCGGCGCCGCGTGGACGGATTTCGGTGCCATCGACTTGGACGCCGGCGATCACGACGTCACCGATGGATTTCCCGATTCGAATCTCACGGTCGCGCTCGTAAGGCCCGACGCGCTGCATGTTTGGGAAGACCGGATTGGCGCGCTGCAGCGCGCGCTCCCCGACAATCTCGCGGAGACGCGTTTTGTGAACGGACGCCAAACGCGCGTTTCCGTCGCGCGCGCTGGGAGATACCGCATCCATGCGCGGGCCGCCAGCCCGCTCTATTGGCAGGATGGGGACGAGCGCACGCACCTGCTTGCGGACCCGCGCTCGGCCGCCAATATTCTTACGAGCCTCTCGACGACGCTGCCGTACGCGCTGGGCAGCGGGACGGCCGGAACCGGTCCGGTGATGATGCCCGAATCCTGGTATCGCGATCCATCGGTTTACCGCTGGCAGCGCGGCGATACGATGTCGTGGTTTCTCTTTTCCGGCGATGCGCACGTGCACGTCTTCGTTCCAGGGGAAGGCGGCGTCTTAGCGCGCGTGCGGATGCATGTCGGCCGGCTGCAGGTCTCGCCGGTCATGCATATCGCGGTGAACGGTCGCATGCAACGCAGCGTCGTCCTGCCGGGAAAACCTGCTGCATCCGATGTGTACGACTCACAGCAAAGACTCGCCGGTCCGAGCCCGGCGTCGCTCGACTTCACGCTGCCGCTGCGTCCCGGCTGGAACGATGTCGCCTTCGGCTTCGAGCCGCTCGCCGGCGAGCGCACCGACTTGGGTACGGGTGTGATCTCTGCGGCCGTAGCGCCGGACCTCTCATTTACGCGTGTCGCGCGCGTCGCCGCGCCGGCGGCTGGTGAGCAAACGAAAGCGCCTTCGAGCGTGCTCGGCGTCGCCGTGCCGCGCAACGGGCTTGCCGGCGATCCGGAACTTCAGGGCAACGCCGCGCGCACCGGCGCGCACGTCAACCTGGCGGTTGCAATTGCCGAGCACGGCGGCGTCGCCTATCGCATCACTCCGATCACCTGGGACGGTAACTTCCAGATTGGCCTCCTCAACGCGTTTCCCAATGGCTGGAACGATGCCGCCAAGCGGATCGTGGGAGTGTGGTTCGTTGCCGGAGCGTCGCGGCCGATCCTATCGAATCTTTCCTACCGCGTGCACGCGATGCCGGCGCTCTCGTTGCGCGATCGCAATGCGTTCGCAAGGCTCCCGGTTCGGCTCGACGGCAGACTCATCGGCGCCCAGCCGGTCTTTCTTTCGCGGGGCGAGCATCTGGTGCAGAGTGATGAGCCCAAGCTCAAAATCGAGCGGCTTACGGTCGAACCCGTGAATCTCCCGAAGACGCGAAGTTTTGCAGTCTCTTGGAAACGGCGCTCGCCGACCCAGCTCGCCGTCAGGATCGAAAACGCGAGCCGTCCGTTCTTGCTGGTCTTCGGTGAGTCATACCATCCGGAGTGGCAGGCAACCCTCGATGGGAAGACGCTGGCGCACGTCGCGGTGGATGGCGTCGCGAACGGGTGGCTCGTGCCGCAGCTGCCCGCGAGCGGCTCCGACATTATTCTTTCGTTTACGGCCCAGCGCAAATATGACGTCGCCGCCGTCGTCTCGCTGGTAAGCCTCATCGTCCTGCTCGCGCTTGCATTTGCTCCCAGACGCTTGCGCCCGGCGCGCGGCTCGTGAACGCATCGCGCGTCGCGCGTCTGACCGAACGTACGGTCCGAGTCGCCATCGTCGTCGCGGTCGCTGCGTTTGCCTTGGCGGCGCTCCTTCCGCAGACCGCCGGGGAGCTTTTTTCGACGATCGGTTATCTCGCCGTCGTGCTTGCCTTCCTCACGCTTGCCGTCAAATGGTTTCTTCCGGCCGGGGCGCCCGATGCGCAAAGGCCGGCCCGTCGGCCGGCGAGTCGCGTCGTCTATGCGAGCGTCATCAGCGTTACGCTTGCGTCGATGGTCGGAGCTGCGCTCGTTTCGCAGCCGAGCGCCGAAGGTTTAGCCGCCCTCGCGTACGTGGGGCTCATCGGCGTCGCGATTCTGATCGCTCTTCGATGCTGGCTGCACGCGCGAAGCTGATCCTCCGCGCGAACAACCTGGCCGCCGCGGCAGCCGGCCTGGCTTTCGCCGCCTTCGTTTGCGCCAAAGGGATTCCGACGCTTCGGCACGACTGGGGTTGGCCGATCGATCGAGCGGCCGTGCCGTTCTTTCTCAGCACGGCGTTCGATGGCTGGCTTTCCACGGGATTCGGCATAGCCAATGCGCACCCGACGACCTACCTTTTGGCCTTGCCGATTGGTGTACTCATGTGGCTTTTCGGCCCGCTAACGGCGCTCGCGCTCTTGGCCTTCGCCATCGGCGCGCTTTGCATGCGCGCCGTCGCGGCCATGGCCGAGCAGTGGCGCTGCGCGGCGCCGGCCGCCATCGGGCTTGGATTATTCGCGCTCTTCAATCCCTGGGTCTACAACCAAGTCGTCGCGGGACATCTCGTGATGGTGCTCGCGTACGCCGCGTTCATCGGGCTGTTGGCCGAAATGCTGCGCGGCACGGATGCGTCGTGGGTGCGCCTGGCGCTCTGGCTCGCGTTGATTGCGGCGCAGCTGCAACTCTTCATCCTTGCGATGCTCGCGCTCGCCGGATTCGCAAGCGCAACCAAGAAGTGGCAGCCGCTCGTTGCGGGTGCGCTGATCGCGCTTCCTTCGGTCATCGGCGTCGTGGCCGATCGCTCGGCGCTGCTGGGCATCCCTTACACGGTAACGTGGCAGGCGAATCAATCGATCGATCCGCTGGCACTGTCGAGCCTGGGTGGATACTTTGCAGGCTATTCCGACCGGCTCGGTCTAACGGCGCAAATCGCGGTCTGGATTACGCTCGCTATCGCGCTCGCCGGCTTGATTCTCGCAGCGCGCCGCTCGCGCGCGGTGATCTGGGCTGCGCTTGCAGCGGTCGCGCTCTATGTGGCCGTTCTCGGACTGCGTGGCCCGGTCGCCGTTCCCTATGAATGGCTGGTTCGTGACGTGCCCGAAACGGGCGTCTTTCGCGAGCTCTACGATCTCGCCGGGATCTTGGCCGCCCTGCTCGTCCTGCTCGCCTGTGCGGCAGCAGCGGCCTGGAAGCCGATCGGCTATGCCGCCCTCGCCGCCGGCGCGGTTTTGATGGTGACGTGGATGACTGCGCCGCCTAGCGATCTTTGGATCGCGGCGCACAGCTACCCGCATCCGGACGTGCGGTCGCGGGCTTTCACGCGGGTCGCATTTCTGCCGGCTTTTCAGCCCGTTGGATTGCGTGCCGGCGACGGCGCCGGAGCGGATCCCGATATCTACGAGTATCCCGGCAACGTCAGCGTGTTGAACGAATACCTCCCATCCTACCCGGTCGACATGGCCCTCGCCCGATACGAGCGCAGGCGCGATGCAGCGGAACTGCGCGCTTTGGGCGTGGGAACCATCATCGCGCGTCCGTGGTTGGTTTCGCGATCGAATGGCCGGATCGGCCTGGCCGCGCCCTCGTTAGCCTCGTCGCAGTCCGCGCTCTCGACGGGCCGGCCGGCAACGTATCTGAACGATGCGACGCCGTTGATATCGAACTGCGAAGCGCCCCACGTCGTGTTGCTTCCGGGCGAGTTGGGCGCGTGTAACATTTTCTTCGGCGACACGAAGCAATATGGCCGGGTTCGTCGTCTCGAAACACTGAACGATTCGATCGATCCGCGAACGGATTGGATCGACGCCCGGCTCGCCTTTGGCGAACTGCCGTCGGTCGCGCAAGGTATCGGAGGAACGCTGACGCAGTCGCATCTGCCGTATCCCGTCGATTCCGGCGCCAGCATATTGGTCTACGTACACGGAGTCCTAACGGACTCCGACGGGCGCATTCTAACGGTCCGCCGAGGAGGATTTCGCTGGCTAACCTTGCCGTCGGGTGCCAAGGCCGTTCGATGCGTCGGCCTTTGTGTGCTGGTGGCGCAAACCGGCGCGCTTCCGAACCTGCCTGCGCGAGCGGGGCCGACGTCGTCGTGGGCCTGCGACTTTCGTAAGCTCGCGCCATGGCTCTATGTCGTAAAAAGCGGAGCTCGCCCGGCTCGACTCTTGCGCTTGAACGAACGCTACGATTCGGGCTGGATTGCAATCGACGCGTGGCGCGTTTTGCCTCACGTGCGAGTCGACATGGCGGCCAACGGCTGGCTCTACGGAGATCAATCGTCAACTACGATCATCCTCTTGCAGGCAACCTCGCTCTTGCAGTTGATCGGCGAATTTGTGGGTATTCTGTGCGTCGTGTGGTTGTTGAAGGCTCTCGTAGCCGGTCCCACGAAGCGCGCATCGTGACGACGATGCAAGTGCCGTTTGTCGATCTCAAAGCGCAGCTGAACGAATTGCGCGAGGAGGTCATTCCTCGCATCATGACCGTGATCGAAGACTCGAGCTTCATTCTCGGACCCGACGTTGTGACTTTCGAGGAGAACTTTGCGGCTTACGTCGGCACGCGTTTTTGCGTCGGTGTCGACTCGGGTACGGCGGCCCTGCAGCTCGCGTTGGCAGCTATGAACGTCGGTCCCGGAGACGAGGTGATCGTTCCGGCCAACACGTTCATCGCGTCCGCGGTGGCTGTTTCGGAAGTCGGCGCGCGCCCGGTGTTCGTTGACGTTGATGCAAGCTACCTGATCGATCCTGCGCTGCTCGACGCGGCATTGACGCCGCGGACCAAAGCGATCATGCCGGTTCACCTGTACGGTCAAGCCGTGCCGATGGAGCCGATCGTCGCGTTTGCGCGCAAGCACGGGCTGCGCGTCATCGAGGATGCGTGTCAAGCGCATGGCGCGCGCTGGAACGGAAGACGCGTCGGCAGCTTCGGGGATGCCGGCTGCTTCAGCTTTTACCCGGGGAAGAATCTGGGTGCCTATGGCGACGCCGGCGCGGTGGTCACCAACGACGTGACGATTTGCGAAGCCGTGCGGCTGCTGCGCGATCTCGGCCAGCGAAGAAAGTACGAGCATCTCGTGCGGGCTGGCAACAGCCGTCTCGATTCGGTGCAGGCTGCGGTCCTCGACGTCAAGCTGCGCCACCTGGATCGATGGAACGATGCCCGCCGCCGTCACGCGGCTTCGTACGACGCTAAGCTCAAGCAGATCGGCATTACGCCCCCCTTACGATTGCGCGACGAGGGTCACGTCTATCACCTCTACGTTATTGAGGTGGAGGACCGCGCCGCCGTGCGTGAAGTTCTCGCGCAGCGCGGCGTAGCGACCGGCATCCATTATCCGGTACCCGTCCATCTTCAGCCCGCGTACGCCGACCTCGGACTGGGGCGCGGCTCGTTTCCGCGTACCGAACAGACCGCCGACCGCATCCTCTCGCTCCCGATGTTCGCCGAGCTGACCGAAGGGCAGATCGACGTGGTCGTCGACGGGATCGAAGCGGCCGCGCATTTGGTACGCGCCTAACCTTCAGCCATGGAACGCCAACCACTCGTGGTAGCGGTCGTCGGCGCCGGTTACTGGGGTCCGAACCTGCTGCGAAACTTTCATTTCTCGCGAGCATGGACGGTCGCCGGCGTCGTCGATAGCGATCGCGCCAGGCTCGAGAACATTGCACGCCTCTACCCGCACCTTGCCTATCATTCTGAGATCGACGAGATCTTGGAAGACGATCGAATCGACGCGGTGGCGATCGCAACCCCGCCGCGGACGCATTACGAGCTCGCGAGGCGAGCGATTGAAGCCGGGAAGCATATCTTGGTCGAGAAGCCGTTGACCGAAAGCTACCGCGACGCGCTCGATCTGTGCGATCGCGCCGAGCGCCACGGCGTCCACGTTATGGCGGACCACACGTTCTTGTATACGGGCGCGGTCGAAAAGCTGCGGGCGCTCTATGAGGGCGGCGATCTGGGGAATATCTACTACATCGACGCGGTTCGCGTCAATCTGGGTCTTTTTCAGGAGAGCAACGTCGTTTGGGATTTGGCGCCGCACGACATCTCGGTGATCAACTACATCTTAGGCGAATGGCCGGACGTGGTCTCGCTTCAAGCCGGTACCTGCGTTCACGCCGAAACGCCCGACGTGGCCTTCCTGACGATGTGGTATCCGAGCGGGTGCATCGCCCACGTTCACCTGAGCTGGCTGTCGCCGGTCAAGGTCCGGCGCACCATGATCTCCGGCAGCCGTAAGATGGCGGTATGGGACGACGTCGATCCAACCCAGAAGATCTACATCTATGATAAGAGCGTGGTGCTCGATCCGACCAGTACGACGCTTGCACAGCAGATGGTGTCGTATCGGCTTGGCGATCTCAACGTTCCATTGATCGACAACCGGGAAGCGCTCGCGAAGTTGGTCGATGAGTTTGCGGCAACGATTCGAGGAGAAGTCGCCACGCGCTCGAGTGGCCGTTTTGGCGCCGGCGTCGTGCGAGTCATCGAGGCCGCACTGCGGTCGGCCGAACGCGAGGGAGCGAAGGTACAGGTAGGCGATTGAAGATTTCCTTGATCGTCGCGACGCTCAACGAGATTCGAAGGCTTCCGCGTCTGGTTGAGAGCGTCAACCGCCAAACGTATCCGCGCGAGCTGGTCGAGATCATCATTGCCGACGGCGGCTCCACCGACGGAACGGCCGAATACGCCGAATCGGCGGGCTGCGTCGTCGTCCATAACCCCCACCGCCGAGCCGAACCCGGGATCGTCGTGGGCAGCGCCGTGGCGAGCGGCGACCTCGTCGCCAGCCTGGCCGCCGATACCGCTTTTCATGACCGCGACTTTATCGCGAAGATCGTCGCTCCGTTCGCCGATCCCAACGTCTACGTTTCGGTCCCGAGGGTCGTCAGCACGCCCGAGGACTGCTTGGCGACCCGTTACATCAACGAATTTACCGATCCGTTCAATCATTTTCTCTATGGCGACGCGGCTTCGCCCGCTACGTTCGGCTATGCGTACAGAACCAAGCGCGTGACGCCCGCATACGTGATCTACGATTTTCCGCTCGACGCGCCGCCGCTGATCGCCTTCGCGCAGGGGACGACGCTGCGCGCTGGTTTCGCTCGCCGCACGGGCACCGAAGAGGACGACATCCTCCCGGTGATGGATGTTTTGCGCGAGGGCCGTGAGATCGCTTGCGTTCCCAGCGCGCGCATCGAGCATCACACCGTCGCGAGCCTAGGCGAATTCGTGCAGAAGTTCGGTCCGCGCATCGCAAAGCGGCTGGAGGACCGAAGCCAGCCGCTTTGGCAGCGCGCCGCTTTCTGGACCAAGCAGCGTAAGATGCGGGCTTATCTCTGGCCGTTCTATGCCGTCAGCGTGGTCGGCCCCATCCTAACGGCGTTCTATGGGCTGGCTCGCGACCGGCGCGCCATCTGGCTCTATCACCCGGTGATCACTTTCGCGCTGGGCATCGAGTTCTGGCGCCGTGCCGTGCCGTACGCGTGGTCGCTTGCGCTCTGCCGCCTGCGCGGCGAGGCCGGCCGCTAGTGGCAAGGTCGGTTCTGGTAACCGGCGGCGCCGGCTTCATCGGCTCGCACATCGTCGCCGATCTTCTGCGCGCCGGCTACCGGGTTACGGTGTTCGACAACTTCTCGAGCGGCTTACGCGAGAATCTGGCGGCGCTGGACGGCGATGTCGAGATCGTCGAAGGCGACATTCTCGATGCTGCCGGATTGAACGCGGCAGCCCGCGGTAAAGACGTCGTCTCGCATCAGGCGGCACAGCTGGAGATCACCAAGTGCATGGAAGATCCGCTGGGAGACCTGCACACCAATCTCGTCGGGACGATCAACGTGCTGCAAGCCGCGCGCCTGGGCGGCGTGGAACGAGTCGTCAACGCCTCCTCGGCCTGCATCTACGGCCAGGCGGTGGAGCCTCCCAGCGACGAAGATCGCCACCCGCACGATCCGAACTGGTCGTATGGCGCCAGTAAGCTGGCCGCCGAGAAGTACGCGCAGATCTTCTCCAACGACTACGGCATCGCCGTTCACTCGTTGCGCTACGGCATTACGTACGGTCCGCGAGAGTGGTACGGCCGCGTCTTGACGATCTTTCTCAAACGCCTGCTGGAAGGTAAGCCGCCGGTCATTTTCGGCGCGGGCGAGCAGCTGCGTGACTTTGTGTACGTCGACGACGTGGTCCGTCTGCACCGCGCCTGCATCGAGAGCAGCCTGGCCGGCGCGGAGTCGTTCAACGGCGGAACCGGCGTTGCGACGTCGATTGCCGACCTGGCGTCGCTTGCATGCGAAGTGACCGGCTCGGGGGTCGCGCCGATTGCCGAGAATGTCGCACCCGGCGAGAGATCCGAGCTCGTCGACGGCCGCATGCGGTTACCATCGGAGCTGAACGTGATGCACCTCTCCACCGCCAAGGCAGAGCGCTTGCTGGGAATCGCCCCGACCGTTTCGCTGCGCGACGGCTTACGGCGCGAGTGGGAATGGCTGCTCGAGCACCCCGATCGCTGGACCACGATGAGCTACTAAGCGGGGGCGCACGCCTCCATAGAAGTGCCCTGACGCAGGCGTCCATCGCTCTCTTCGAAGATCTCGCTCCAATAGCGCATCATGACGACGCCGGCGCGATGCGCGCCGATTAGATCCGGTATCGGCTTACCTTCGAGCGAGTCGAGCAGCAGCGAGGCGAAGTTGATGCCGGCTGCGGTCGTGAGCGCCAAGGTCCCGGAGAAGCGCGGATTCATCTCGATGATTGAGAAGCTACCGTCGTCTGCAAGCATGCCCTGAACGTTGGCCGGACCGCTCAACTGCGTCTTCTCGACGACGGTGCGAACGATCCGCTCGATCGCCGGATGGTGATAGGTGCGCCCCTTCACCGAAACGCCGGCCTTCACCGCGATGCGCTCGCGCGGAACGGCGGCGACGACCCGGCCCGGCGCCGCGGCAAAACAGTCGACGGTAAATTCGGAACCCTCGACCGCTTCTTGCACGATCAAATCGGAACGTCCGCGCGCTGCCTCGTGCAAGGAGTGCGCGCTCTCCAAGCGCGCCGTGCCTACGGATCCTGAGCCGCGGCGCGGTTTGAGGTAGACCGGAAAGCGATCGATCCGAAGATCGGGCGAATAGACGTGCGTCGCGGGTCCGGGAATGCCGATCTCGCGCAGGAAGGCAGAAAACTCGAGCTTGTCGCCCGCGCGAACGACGATCTCGCGTGCCGGCA
This sequence comes from Vulcanimicrobiota bacterium, assembly GCA_030043675.1. Classification (GTDB taxonomy): domain Bacteria; phylum Vulcanimicrobiota; class Vulcanimicrobiia; order Vulcanimicrobiales; family Vulcanimicrobiaceae; genus Cybelea. Next base: position 1,185 of record JASHXG010000188.1, on the reverse strand, counting down.
TCGCCAATCGGCAGCCGATCGATTCGAAACGGTCGCGCGCGTCGTCGAGCGGCAGAAACTCGCTTTCGACGATGATGGGTACCAGCAAGTCGATCTTTAGGCGGCGCACCGCTTCCAAGCATCGCGGCGCAAAACCGGCGGCACTTGCCGCCGGAAGCTGGACGAACTCGTCGACGAACGCCCTGGTGGCGTTGAGCGGATCCATATCGCCGACGGCGATGAAAGAAGCGCGGCCATCTTCGCGCAAGGCTTTGAGCAGCGACTGGGCGGTGACCGTTCCGCCGGCCGTAATCAGGATGCGCCAGGCACGCGCCGAGCTATTGGGCATCGTGCGGCATCCAATGCAATCTCAGGTCCTGCGGTTGAATCGGACCGGAGTGACGGAAGATGTAGAAGCGGCTATCGGGGCCCACGTAGACGGTGTCTTTGGTAAGCGGATCTTGGCCGTAGAAAACGACCGCGCCGGTCTGCTTGTCGAGCACGGCTCGCCAGTTATATCCCGTCGGCAGATGCGTGTAATCGTAGTAGGGATGCTGACCGCAACTCGTCAGCGCGAGCATCGCGGCGGCCACAAAGATCCGGTTCACCAAGGCTGGGCACCGCGCAGAGTCAGTATGCTCGAACGTTCCTCAGTCCGGCCGCCCTGAAAGCGGCGACGATCGAGGTCGTGTCGGCGCCCGAGTCGGGATACACCACGACCGCGCGCCCTTCGGCGACGGCTTGGTCGAAGTTGTCGACTTCGTCGAGCGGAATTGCAAAGTTGACGAGATAGCGCTTCGCGCTGAGCTCGTGGTGCGCAAAGTCGCCCAGCGTCGCTTGCCTTCCGCCGATTCCGGGAACCGACGTGCCGCCCGAGTCACCCATGATGCCCACGCCGTGCGTCAGGTCCTCGGAATATTGGGCCTCTTCGCGTTCCATGTCGTTGACGAGATCGAGGAACTCGAGCGGCGAGTCCACGGTATCGTCGGGCGCGGCCGTGCTCACGACCTTGACCTTGCTCAGATCGACCTGCTGGGAGGAAAGCGCGCTCTCGAGCGCCTTGGGATCGGATTGGGGAAAGATGCCGACGACCAAACGATCAGCCACGCGCGCGTCTCCTCTAACGTAGGTAGGTTCTTATGGCGTGGCCGAGCCGTTCGACGCCCAGGCCGATATTCTTCTCCGACGCATTCGAGAAGTTCAGCC
>JASHXG010000187.1 GCA_030043675.1 Vulcanimicrobiota bacterium | reverse complement strand
CCAAGTCGCAGCGGGATTGGCGCCGTGAACCGCGCCGAAGAGGATCGCCGAGACCGCAAGCGCGATCCAGGTTCCCGCCCACTCTTCGATCAGCCGAAAGACGACGCCGCGAAAGAGCAACTCTTCGGTCGCCGCTCCCGCGATCAGCAGGAGAGCGGCCACGGCGAGCTCGGGTCTTACGTGGACCGCCGTGACGTGGTAGTAGCCGCCGGCAGCGAGCTCTACCACGACCGCCGAGAAAAGCAACACGCCTAGGCCCGCGCCGGCCGCGAGGTCGCGCACCGCGTAGCGGGGATCGAATCCGATCTCGATGGGCGACCGGCCGGTGGTCAAACGTTCGATGACGATCGTGACCGCGAGCAGCGCGAGCGCCGCGCACCATGCGAGGCCGATGCTCGTCCAGATTGAGTCCGCAGCGCCGAGTTGCGTACGCCTTACGATGAGGACGAGCGGCGCCAGCACGACACCGAAAACCACGACGATCAGCACTATTCGCACCAGTGGAAACGCCCAAAATCGCTTCACTACAGATCGTCCTTGAGTCCCATGTCGCCCTATTGTTCGCCGCCGGCGCCGGGAAAATCACGCCTGCCCTCGGAAAGGGAGGTCCCGATGATCCCGCACGTACCTCTCCGCGCGCTGGGCATTTGCGTTGCGGCCACGATCGTCGCGGGCTGCGGCGGATCGCAGACGCCGTTCGAAGCGCCCGGCATGACCCCCCAGCGCGCTGCCGCAGGCCCGCAAGCCCAACGCGAGCGCCCGTGGATGGCCTCCGAGGCGAAGAGCCGGACTCTGCTCTACATTTCGGATCCACAAACGAACGACGTGTACGTCTACTCCTATCCGCAGGCGCGCCTTGTTGGAAAGCTCACTGGCTTTGGCGAGCCGCGCAGCGAATGCGCCGACGCCGCCGGCGACGTCTTCATCGCCGATGTTGCCGCGGACGATGTGGTCGAATACGAGCATGGAGGCACGAAGCCGATCGCGGAGTTGAGCACTCCCGGAAGGCCTGAAGGTTGTTCGATCGATCCGGCGCACGGCACGCTTGCCGTCAGCGGAGGCGTCAACGGCATCGTGGTCGCGACCTTTCGGTACGGCTCCCATCACCGTTGGCGCGCTCAGCACTCTTACACAGATTCATCGCTGCGCTCGGCGAACTTCTGCGGCTACGACGATCGGGGCAATCTCTTCATCGATGGCCTCAACCACGGCGGCAAGTTTGTCCTCGCCGAACTGGCCCGCGGCGCCGCGAGCTTTTCGTCGATCGCGCTGAAGGCAGCTATCGCGCGTCCCGGACAGGTCGAGTGGGACGGTTCGGACATCGCGGTGGGAGATGCCGCCGCTATGCCACCGGTCATCGATCGCTTTTCGGTCACCGGGAGGAGCGGAAGCGAGGTGGGCTCCACCACGCTCGGCGGTGCCAAAGGGCTTGGCCAGTTTTGGATTGCGAGTACGCACGTGGTCGGCCCCGACTTTGAGAAGGACGACGTTGGCTTTTGGAGCTATCCGGCCGGCGGTTCGCCAACCAAGACGATCGCCGGCGTCTACGGTTACGGCGCGGCCGTAAGCGTCGCGAAATAGGGAGGAGGGGCAGCGTGCTACGACGCTTTCTGGCGGTAGCCATTGCATTTGCTTGGGTAGCCGGCTGCGGCGGGCAGTCGAGCACACCGACCAATCCGATGCCGCCCAATCAACCGCAGCCGGGAGGCGCGGCCTCCGGAGTCTCGCACAACGGCAACGTCAACGAGCTTCCGGAGCCGCCCGTCGTGCACGCGACGAACGGCGTCGCCAAAGTGGCGTTGGTCGCGGCGATCAATCCCGCGACCGGTCTACCGACGTTCGACTACCGGGGCCAGCATGACGTCATCCCGACGATCGAGGTCAAGCCGGGCCAAACGTTCGTCGTCGACGTAACCGACGATCTGCTGCCCGCAAAAAAGATGGCGGCCGACATCAACCTGCACTTCCACGGCTTGGGCTCATCGCCGCTGGCCCCCGGCGACGACGTGCTCGGAATGCTCGCGCGTCCCGGTCAAACGCTTCACTACGTCGTGCACGTTCCCAAGAATCAAGAACCGGGACTCTACTGGTACCATCCGCACGTGCACGGCGAGGTCAACTATCAAGTTGGCGAAAGCGGAATGTCGGGAGCGATCGTCATCGATGGACTGCAATACCATCTGCCCGGACTCGCCAAGATGAAGGAGCGCGTCATCATCGTTCGCGACACCGGAATCGGTCAGAACTCGATCACGCACGGCGGCCCGATGTACGAGATGGAGCACATCCCTCCGGCAACGCTCAACAACGACCCATGCGGGCCCGAGCTGGGCCTCACGCCGACGCTCAACGGCGCCTACCAGCCGGTCATTACGATCGCACCCGGTGAGAAACAGTTCTTTCGCGTCATCAACGCGACCGGCCATAAGACGCTCAAACTCGCCGTGGACGGCGAAACGCTCGAGCTGGTCGCCATTGACGGCTTTGCGCTCGATACCTATCCGGGCACGCCGGCGACCAAGATCGAGCCCTACGCCATCGTTCCGCCCGCGGCCCGTGCGGAGTTTGTCGTGACCGGCCCGAGCAGCGGGCACACGATCTTCCGCAGCCAGTGCTTCGATTCGGGGCCGGTCGGAGATCGCGATCCTGACATCGTGCTGGCGACGCTCGAGAAGCCGCGCGGCCATGCGCGGATCGAATCCGGCAGCGCCGCGCCTCTGACGGTCGGCGCGCCGCTGGCGCG
>JASHXG010000186.1 GCA_030043675.1 Vulcanimicrobiota bacterium | reverse complement strand
CAGGAGGGAGAGGGCGGCATCGCGGACGCCCTGCGTCTATGCGAGCACTTCGCCGAAGGCGAGCGTATCGTGGTCGTCCTCGGAGACAATATCCTGCAAAACGGAATCACGCCATATCTGCGCAACTTTGCGCGGCAGGCGTCGGGAGCTCGTATTCTCCTCAAGGAGGTCGACGACGCCGAGCGGTTCGGCGTGCCCGAGCTCGAGAACGACCGCATCGTTCGCATCGAAGAAAAACCCGCCCAGCCGAAGAGCGGCTACGCCGTGACCGGTGTCTATATGTTCGACCGCCGCGTTTTCGATTTCATCAAGACGCTGACGCCTTCGCAGCGCGGCGAGCTGGAGATCGCAGACGTGCACAATCGCTACATCGCCGATGGCGATCTCTATTACGACGTCCTCGAAGGATGGTGGAGCGACGCGGGAACCTTCGAGAGCCTGTTTCGCGCGGCGCAGCTGGTGGCGCGCGCTAGGAGTGCGTAAAGCCGATCGGGAGCAGCGCGATCGCGACGACGACCAGCACGCCGGCCAACGCGCCGCGGAACCAGCGCTCGGGGAGTCTCGTCACCAGTTGGGAGCCGACAAAAACGCCGGGAACCGATCCCAGCAACAGCAAACCGGCAAGTTTCGGGTTAACGTCGCCGATTTGCCAGTGACCCAACAGCGACGGAACGAGCACGACGATCGCGAACGCGACGTCGGTCCCCACCAAGCGGCGTAGCGCGACCGAGGGCGCGACCAGCAACAGAAGCGGCAACGTCAAGGATCCCGCACCGATCGACGTAATGCTCACGGTCAGCCCGACGAAGAACCCGATCGCGGCGATGCGAAACGTCGGCATCCCGTTGGCGTCGGCCGCGGAGCGGTCCCCCGCGAGCCCGCGATTGAAGATGATTCCCGCCGCCGAGACCAACAGCGCCGCCGCGACCGCCAGACGTAGTGCGTGCTCGAGTTGATGAATGTCTAAGACGCGGTGCAAGTGCGCGCTGACGATCACGCCGATGATCGCGCCGGGCAGCCCGCCCAAAGAGAGTCGCCAAAGGACCGATGGCTGCACCGTGCGGCGCTGCACGTGCGCGATCATCGCGACCAGCTTCGTTCCCAGAGCGAAAAGCAGATCGGATCCGATCGCCACGTCCGTCCCCACGCCGAGAAAGAGCACCAGGAGGGGCGTCGTGAGCGCGCCCGCGCCGACTCCGCTGTACGCGATGCAAACGCCGACGATGAACCCGACGATCACAAAGCTCATGTGCGCGTCATCTCTTCGATGAACTCGATCAAGCGCGCCGCCGACTCGGAGATCGTGTGTTTGGTCGTATCGACGAGGAGGTCCGGGTTTTCCGGCACTTGGTAGGGCGATGAGATTCCGGTAAAGCGCGGGATCTCGCCTAGTCGCGCCCGTTTGTAGTGACCCTTGACGTCGCGCTGCTCGGCCGTCTGCAGGTCGCATGCGACGTAGATTTCATAGAAGCGCCCGGGATAGGAGGCGCGCGCTTTGGCGCGATCGGCAGCGAAAGGCGATATCAGCGCGCAGATGACGGTGAATCCCCCATCGGCGAGCACTGCCGCCACGGCGGCCGTTCGGCGAACGTTCTCGGTGCGATCCTCCTCGGAAAAGCCCAGATCGACGTTCAACGAGGTGCGGAGCGTGTCGCCGTCGAGCACGTAGACGTGCCGGCCGCGATCGAAGAGCATGCGCTGCACGGCCATTGCCAAGGTCGATTTCCCGGCGCTCGGTAGGCCGGTGAGCCAGAATACGCCCCCGGCGTGACCGTTGCGCCTGAAGCGCTCCGCCGGCGAGACCGAAGAGATTTGCGCGACGACGTCGGTCGCCCCCTCGGAGCGCGGTCGTCCGATGATCGCTCGAACGCGACCGCCGGCTACGACGTTGGTTTCGTGCAGGAGCACGAATCGCCCGATGCTCGTGCCGTCCAGATCGTCGTCGGCCGCGATCAGTTCGCGTGCCGCGAGGGTCACGGCCGCGACGTCTCCCTTGCCGATCGTGTCGGCAGGCTGGCCGATTAGCGTGTCGGGATCGATCAGCTCGTCGATCCTCTGCAGCGTTACCGGGAGCTCGCGCGTGCCGATGCGCAGGCGCAACGTCTCCCCGGGGAAGACGGGGTCGGCGCCGAGCCAGACGACCGTCGCCTGGAGCGCGTGACCCAGCGCGGGTCCGTCGCCCGGATAGCTGGCGACGGCTCCGCGATCGACGAAAATCCGCTCATCGAGCGTCACGGCGACCGCATCGCCGGCGCGAGCCTGCGGTACCTCTTGCGGCCAGCGGTGGATCGCGCTGACGACGGCATCGGTTTGCAGCGGCCAGAAAACGACACGCTCTCCACTGCGCAGCGTTCCGGCTTCGATGCGACCCGCTACAACGCGATTTCCGTCGCGCCGGTAGACGTCTTGCACGATGAAGCGCAGCGGTCCGCCCGAATGCGGCATATATGGATGAAGCTTCTCGAGCGATTCCAGCAGCGTCGCGCCCTTCCACCACGGCCACCGCCGGCTGCCCAGCGCGATGTTGTCGCCATCGCGCGCCGCGACCGGGATGATATCGACGGGCGCGATATTGAGCTGCTCGAGGAAGTCGCGGATCTCCGCGCGGCGCTGCGCGAAGGCCGTCTCGGGTTCGTTCGCGAGGTCCAACTTGTTGACCGCGACCA
>JASHXG010000185.1 GCA_030043675.1 Vulcanimicrobiota bacterium | reverse complement strand
ATCAGTTCAACGGCGCCGACGTCGCAGACGAGTTCGGCCTACCGGTGGGCGTCTGTCCGGGACCGCATTACCAGTATGCGATCCCGCCTTCGTGCTACACCGACGGAGCTCGCAACCTTGCCGTCGCCGGAGCACGCGGTTGGATTCTCGCCGAGCCCCCTTTCAGCTTCGAGCCGGCAATGCAGAGCGTCCGGACGTCCATCGTCAACGTCCACGTGGCGATTCCGCATCACGACGACGCGTTGCGAGACGACGTGCAGCTGCTCTGGGACAACGACCAGCTCTTCACGCCCCTTTACAGCTCGCTGAACGACGAAGGGCTGGTCAACTATCTGGCCAGCGTTCTGCCGACCGGATACAACCGTTATCCGCCGGTCTACTACGATTGGCTTTATTACAACGGACCCACGGGCGTGTTGCTGCCGCCGAATTTCGCCTCGCTTGTCAAGCCGTATCTCTTTCCGTCCTCGTCGCCTCATACGGTCTTTCAAGGCGTAATTCCCGATGCGCTCAACCAGCGTGACCGCAACTACAGCGGCCAGTCGATCGTCAAGGTCCAGTATCAAAAGAACTTCAGCTCGAATGCATTCTTGCGGGTCTACGGCTACACGTACTACTCGGACGTAATCGACACCGGCGCCATGGATTCGATCCAGCCCTACGCCTACTATGACTCGGGCGATTACGAGATCCTTTCGCATACCCGAGGATTCAGCGCCGAAGTCACCGACCAGTGGAATCCTAACAACTTGCTCGAGGCGCAAGCTTCTTACACAACGTCGGTCGGGCAACACAATTACAACGAGGAGATGTACGGCTACAGCGATCAGTTCGCGGTCTTGGTCGATCCCAACGCCATCGACAGCGGCACCTGCTACATCGCGCCGAAATCCGGCAGCGGCGCCGCCATCCCCACGACGTGCAGCAACTTTCTCGGATCCGGGATTACGTACGGGCCCGCCAACCGCGAAGCGACGTTCGCGTCGATGTATAACACGTACTTCGGCGACTTGCCCCCAGCGGCCTCAGGGATGACCTGTGGCGGAGTGAAGTGCGCGTATTTCGTCGAGGAAAATGGCCCGTGGGGCGAGCACGACGCGGCGATTCCCGTTTTCACCGGCTACTCGATCTCCGACCAATGGGATCCCAGCGAGCGGCTGCACTTCAGCCTCGGCGTGCGGCTCGACGACTACGACTTTACGGGCGACGACACCGATACCGGCGCGGCGCGCAACTTTTGGTTCGCGGCCTTTAATGCGGACACGTGCTACGACACACAGACCCTCACGCTCGTCGATCGAACGGCGCTACTCCCGCGCAACGAGTGGAGCACGAATGCGCAGCAGCCGTGCTCCTCGTTCGGTAAACAGTACGTCAACGCCGCCATGTATAACGTGCCGAGCCAACGATACATCTACGATATTTGGCAGCCCCGCTTGGGTGCGACCTACACGCTGAGCCCCAACACCGTGCTGCGCGCGAGCTACGGGCGTTACAACGAGCAACCGAGCAGCTCGTACGAGCAGTACGATACGCTCGAGGCCAACTCGCCCAACCAGCTTTCGCAGTTCTATCCGCTCGGATTCAACACGCCGGGGCACGACGTCGCGCCCTCGATCTCGTATAACAGCGACTTTTCGGTCGAGCACCATATCAACGGAACCGACATGTCGCTCAAGTTGACGCCGTTCTTGAGGCAGACGCAGGACCAGGTCGAAAACTTTTACATCAACCCGATCACCGAACTGATCGGCGGACTCAACGCCGGCTACCAAACTTCGCGCGGCTTCGAGTTCGCGTTCGATAAGGGCGACTTCAGCCGCGACGGATTCGCCGGAGAGCTTTCGTTTGCATACACGTACGCCAGCGTGCGCTACAGCACGCTGCAGAACGGGACCACCGTACTCTCCTCGATCAACGGTTCGATCGCACAATACAACGCACTCACGAGAGCGTGCGCTGCGGGCGGCGGCGATCGAGATCGCTCGCAATACGGCACACCGCTGTGCGGAACGCTACCCGCCGGCGAAGTTGCGGCGCCTTGCTATCTTCCCGGTGGAGTGCCGGCGTCGTGCACCGCGCACGGCGCGTACGCCAACCCATACTGGGACTCGCCGCCCTTCTCGCTTTACAATCCCGGTGCGACGTACGTGCCCTTCGACGTTTTTCCCGGACCGGTCGGATCCGGCGTCACCGCGTTCGACCACCCATACGTCGGGACGCTGCTGCTCAACTACAAGCACCGGCGTTTTACGATCACACCATCACTGCAGTTTCAGGCGGGCAACCGTTACGGCACGCCGCTTACGACGCTCGGCATCGATCCCGCGGCCGGCTGCAGCGCCCTGCCGGGAACGCCTGCACGCCGCGATCCACGCTATCCATATGGCGCGCCGGGCGGCCTTGCATTCAACGCGGACACGTGCGCGTCGCCCAGCTCGATCAACATCCCGGATCCGTACACCGGGCAGTTCGATGGAATCGGCGCTTTCCTCGAACCCGTCCAATTGATGGGCAATCTGCAGATGAGCTACGACGTTACGCCGCGCATTAAGGTGACACTAACGCTGGCAAGCCTATTCCAATCGTGCTTCGGCGGTCAGCAGACCAAGTTCACGTATTATTGGGCGAACAACGTCTGCTCGTACCAGGGCCTCCAAGGTTACCTCGCACCGGTCGGCAACGCGTACAATCCGGGCCAGAACGTTCAGACCTTCCTGCGCTACCCCTACGAGCCATACTTCGGCACGCCCGACGCCCTCGGCCAGCCCTTCAACGCCTTTATTTCCATTCAGCTCAAAGCGTAACGCGTTTCAGAAGCGAAACGTCGTGGTTGCCCACATCTGACGGTAGGGCAGGGTGAACTCTTGGCTGAGCGACGGCGCACTCGTAACGTACTGATTCTGAGGATACGGTGTTCCCACGTTCATGATGCCGTAATTCCCAGCGGCGCTGTTGAAGATGTTGCTCACGCCCAAATTGACGGTGACGCCGCCGACCGTTTTCGAGATGTTTCCATTCGCATACCAAAACGCCGGTCGGAAGAAACCGTTGTTGTTGCCGACGTAGTAGCTATCGAGCCGCGCGATTAGCCCGCCGGACCGATTGTCATACCCCACCCCGATGCTCCCGGTCTGCGGAGGAATGCCGTAGAACTGCTGTCCGTTGACGTAGCCGCCGTTGGTGACGAGAACCGATTGGCTCAGGCCGGAATAGTACGCGATCTGGACCGTGTAGTTGCCGTCGATTTCGAAGTGACGCGAGAGCGGCACCTTGGCATAGATGTTCATTCCTCGATAAGATGCCTGTCCGGCATTGAACGGGGTGAAAACGCCCAAGTCCGACTCGCTGAACGCACTGCCGCACCCGCCGGGCCCGTTGAGTTCTTTGAGCGCGTTTTCGAAATACGTCGGGTGGGCCGAGATGAACTGGTGAAGCTGCGCTGCGTTCATGACCGAAAGCGGGACGATGTCGGTGATGATCGGGTTCGTTTCGATGGTGTCGTAGCCATCGACCTCCACCGTCGCCTGATCGGGAAAGCGGTGCGCCAACGCCACCTCGGCATCGTTTGCCTCCTCAGGCTTAACGTCGGCGTTGAAGCCTTGGATGACCGGAATCAGCGGGACGCACGCCGGGCCGCTCGGCTGAAAGCCATTGAGCCCGCCCGTTGAAAGCTGATTGTAGAGCGGTAGGAACGTCGACGGCGGATAGGTACCGCCGGTGTACAGCACCGGGTCGGGCGAAATCGACGCATGGCCGCCCGTTATTCGGAAGATGTCGTTGAAATCGGGGCGAAAAACGAACGAGAGACGCGGATCGAAGCTCGTCGTATGCGACACCTGCGAGTTATTGAGCGTGAAGTTGCCAAATACGGAGAAGCGCTGGCCTGCCGCATACGTGTCGTTCACAAAGTAGTTCGTGTCGCCAAAGGGAAGGCCAATATAACAGTCTCCCGCACATGGCGGCGACGACCACTGATTCGTAAAATGCGTCTGGTGCTGGAACGACATACCGAAGTTGACGTCGTTGTTCTTCCCGGTGTACTCGTCGCTGATCATCGCGCCGTGCGTAAACCACGAATCTTGCTCGTCGTAGCCGATGATCGTGCCCTTCTCGTTCAGATAATTGTAGTTGTCCACGTAACCATCGATAACGAGCGTGCCGGCTCCGATCTGACGTGCGATTCGTCCGTGGTAGTCCTGGTTCAATCCGGTGTGCCACACGCCGGGCCCCTTGTTCCACGGCCCCGCGAACGTCTGCGCGAACTGCGAGGCGGTCATGCATTCGTAGCCAAGCCGCGAGTCGTTCAGCACAGCGAGCGTGGTCTTGGAGCACCTCGTCATGACCCCGCTGGGCTCCAACATGAAGTTGTTCTGGCCGGACGAGAGCACGCTTTGCGCCTGCGTAAAGATTTGGTCGGCCGGAATAAAGTTTGTATCCCCGTTGCCGACCCCGTCGGCATACGTTGTGGCGTTCCACGCCGTGAACAAGATCGACGTCTTGGGATCGAGCTGATACGTGACCTTGCCGAGCAGGTTGCGGTTCAGATAATCTCCGTTGACCGCGGTCGTGCACGCAATGATATCGGCTTGTTTCACCGAGGGCGGCGGTGCGGTACTGCTGTAGGCAGACGCCGTCGGTGAATTCGGGCAGTAGGACTGGTCCTTCCCACCGAGGGGATTGGCGACCGCTGCTCCGGACAGCATCGCGGTCTGGGTGACCGGCGCGTTGATCGGCCCCGTAATGCCTTGGACGCCGTACGCGAATGCAAATCCTAAGCGCCCCGAGGTTCCGGTGCCTGCGATGCCCGTCATCATCTTCCCCCACATCCCTACGCCTTGCATGACCGTGAACTGGTCGGTCTGCGTCGGACTGAGCGTCTGGAAGTCGACCGAACCACCCAACGTCGGCACGCCGTAGAGCCCCATCGCACCCGAACCATACGTCACGTTGATGTTGCCCAAGCCCCAGAATTGGCCGAGCTGGTAATCGAAGACGCTTCCTTGATTATTGTAGGGGCACGCGCCGCCGACGAGCGGATTGTTCGCCGAGGGACAAGCGCCCAGGGGACCAATCGGGTGACCATCGATGAGTACGACGCTTTCGGAAGGGTCGAATCCGCGCAGTTGGATCGTTTCGTCGTCGCCGATCGACGAGCTCGTTGAAGAGGTGACGAAGGGCAGCGTCCCAAGCGCATCGCCGGCCCGAATGTAGTTTTGGTCCTGCAAGATGCTCGGCGACAGGCTCTTATTGATGGTCGCGGTTGATTGTAAGGCATTTCCGCCGCCGACGACCTCCGCGATCGTCTTTAAGCCGGCGGCCGCAGGCGTCAGGGCGGTCCTAACCGGCACTTGGAGTTGCCCCGCCGCGACGTGGACCCGCACCGATTGCGCTTGGAAGCGGCTCGCGGAGATGAGCAGCGTGTAGTTGCCGGGAGCCACCTGTGCGAGCGTAAAGGAGCCATTGCTCGAGGTCGTCGTCGTCGCGATGACCTGGCTGCCCTGCCGAAGCGCCACGGTTGCGCCGGCCACCGGAAGGCCGGCGCTTGTTTCGAGGACCAGGCCGGTGATCGTAGCCGCCGTCACCGTCTGGGCATAGAGAGGTGAAGAGAGCGTCGTGCATGTGGCCGCAATAAAGACGGCAACCGCGACACTCGCTGCCGTGCGTGCGTTCATCCTCCGACGATGGCGGGTTCAGCTTATGGAGACGTTATGCAGGTCTTAACGCTCAGAATTCTCATGAAGAATTCATTTTTCTGTCATTTCCCCGGGCCTGTCGTCTGACTACATGACAAAAAGCTGCAGCGTCTCGGGATCGACGTAATAGAAACCTGCTTGCACGTACATGTTCGGGTAGGCGCACATGACGCCGTCATTGGGTCCGTAGATGTAGACGAGATTCTGCGCTCCACATCGGGCCGGCGTCAGGCCGTAGGCCTGGAACAGCTGCCAGCCGGGGCTGCCCGACGCCGGACTGGTGAAGCGCGTCTGCTGCCAGAACGCTGCCCCGGCCGCGACCGCGAACGGTGCGAACGGCCCCCAGAATCCGCCGCCCCAATAGTTGGGACGCGGGGCCCAACGCACGCCTCGGTTCCAACCCCACGGACCGCCGATCGGGCGTGGATTCAGCAAGACGGAACCCGGCCTCCAGCCGTTGTTGCGCGCCCAGGCCGGGCGCGGGCGGTTCGCCCACGTCGGTCGACGCCATCCGGGCGCGGGCGGACGATACGCCGGCCGACGATTTGGCCGCCACGGTCCCGTCGCGGGCGGCATGGGCCGTTGGGCGATGATAAGGTTCTCCTGCTGGCCGAACGCCGTGGCCGGCGGGGCAGAAACTGCAGCGAACGAGATCGCCACGAGCGCGGAAATCAAGCGTGCGGGCGCCATCATCGTGACCTCCTTAACCGGCCACAATTGTTCCCACTTTTACAGAAGGGACAGCCTGGCCGCCGCGGATCGAACAACGATGCTGTCGCTGGGCGGTTTCATCGCGCAGCGGCCAGCGGAAGCTCTGAAAGGAGAGAGGAATACGACGCCGATCGAGATGCGTAATACGACCGTCGACGTTGCAATCGTTGGAAGCGGCCAAGCTGCCGCACCGCTCGCCGAAACGCTCGCGAAGGGCGGCAAGCGCGTGATGCTCTTCGAACGCGGCGAGCTCGGCGGCAGCTGTGTCAACTACGGCTGCACGCCGTCGAAGGCGTTCCTGGCGAGCGCGCACGCGGCCGGACGCGCCAGACGCGCGTCTGCCATTTGCGTGCAGGCCCAAGTCGTCGTCGACTTCCACCATGTCATGCAGCGCACGCACGACATCGTGCGCTCGTTTCGAGAGAGCGTCGCTCGCGGTTTGCAAGCCGCAAAGGTCGAAGTGGTTCACGCCGAGGCGAAGTTCGTAGGTCCGCGCACGCTCCAAGCCGGCGACACGACCGTGAGCGCTCCGCTCGTCGTCATCGACACCGGAACCTCGGCGGCGATTCCGGCGATCGACGGCCTCGAGCAGACTCCGTACGTCGACAATAAGAGCATCTTCGATTTGCGCGCACTGCCGCAAAAGCTGCTCGTGCTCGGCGCCGGCTACATCGGTCTCGAACTCGGTCAGGGAATGGCGCGCTGCGGAGCCCACGTGCAGCTGATCCACGCGCAGCCTCGCGTGCTCGAGCATGAAGAGCCCGACGTCAGCGACGCGTTGGCGCGGTCGCTCATGCAAGACGGAGTCGGTTTGCACTTCAACGCACACGCGGTCCGCGTCGATCACGACGGTCGCCGTTTTACGGTGACGCTCGCCGACGGTCGCATGCTGGACGGCGACGCGCTGCTCGTCGCCACCGGACGCACGCCGAACACCGCTCGCCTCGAGCTCGCCTCGAGCGCCATCGCGACCGACGCCCACGGCTACATACAGGTCGACGATCAGTTCCATACGAGTTGCGAGGGGGTCTTTGCGGTCGGCGACGTCGCGGGTCAGCCGGCCTTCACGCACGTGTCGTGGGAGGACCATCGTCGTCTGCTCGACATTCTGGCCGGTGGAAAGCGCACCCGCAACGATCGCCCGCTCGCCTATGCCGTCTTCACCGACCCGCAGGTTGGGCGGGTCGGGCTCACGCTGGAACAGGCGCAAGGGCAGGGCTTTGCCGCGAAGGCCGTGACGCTGCCCTTGCACGACGTCGCGCGCGCAATCGAATGGAACGAGCTCAACGGCTTCTTCCGCTTGGTCATCGACACGACGAACGATCGGCTGCTCGGCGCCACATTGGTCGGCTATGAAACCGGCGAAATCGTGCACACCGTTCTCGCTCACATTCAGAATGGAGCCACCTGGCACACCCTCGACGAGAGCGTCCACATTCACCCCACCTATAATGAAGGTCTGCCCAGCGCCGCCCGTCTATTCTCTCCGGCATGACGTTCTTGGTCGCGGCGCTCACGCTGACGCTGGCCGATGTTCGACATCTCGTTTCGATCGAGGACGCACAGATTTCCAACGATGGCAACCGCGTCGCCTACGTACAAGGGGTACCGGACTTCGTCCACGATCGCTACAACGACTCGCTGCGCGTGGTTTCGGTGTTCGGCGGCACACCGCGCACGATCGTGGTGGGAAAGCCGAAGCTCGAATCGCCGCGCTGGTCGCCCTCGGGCGACAGTGTGGCCTATCTAGCGAAAGTCAAGGATACGGAGCAGCTCTTCGTCGTTGCCGCGGCCGGCGGCGCGCCGCGCCAACTGACGCACGGACCCAATGACGTCGAGCAGTTTGCCTGGAACCCCAACGGAACCCAACTCGCCTACGTGACGCAAGACGTCCCGCCCGATGCCACGGCGGCCGCACGCGGCGAAAACCTCTTCGACGTTCACGACGACGGCTATCTCACGTCGGCCAAGCCGCTCCCGTCGCACATCTGGTTGGTTGCAGCGCACGGCGGACCCGCGCGCCGGCTTACTGAGGGGAGCTGGAGCGTCCTGGAAACGGCGCCGCCCTTCGTCGGCGCGGCGACCGACCCGTCGTGGTCACCCGACGGCACGTCCATCGTCTTCACGAAACAAGCCGACGCCGACGATTCCGACAGCGACCAAACGACGATTGCCGCCGTCAACGTCGCTACCGGCGCGATTCGCACGATCGGTTCGCATCCAAAATACGAGTACCAGCCGGTCTACTCGCTCGAGCGCGACGCCGTTGCATACTTGTCGCCGCGCGGCCCCGGGCCCATCAGCGATCTGGACGTCTTCGTCGCGTCTGCGGCGGCTCAGCGCGATGAGACGGCTGACTTTGACGCGGACGTCGTGCAAGCCGCGTTCGTGCCGAATAGCGACGCGCTGCTGCTGCTCGCCCCGCAGGGCGTGACCAACACGCTCTGGCTCAAACCGCGCCAGGGCGCGGCAAGGCGTCTCGATCTGGGACCGCTTTCGCCCGGGTCGTTCAGCATCGCGCGCAATGGGACGATCGCTTTTGTTGCCAGCCGCACCGATCTTCCGCCCGAAGTCTACGTGACGTCGGTCCAGGGCTCGACGCCGACGCGTCTCACGTTCGCCAACCGCTTTTTCGAACGGTTTAGCTTTGGGCGAAGCGAAGAGATCGTTTGGACCGCTCCCGACGGCCAACGCTCCGACGGCCTGCTCACCTACCCCGTGAACTTTGTCGCGACGCAAAAGTATCCGCTGGTCTTGCGCATCCACGGCGGTCCCGAGGCCTCGACCACGCGTGGTTTCGAAGTTCTGCGTCAACTCTTCGCCGCTCGTGGATGGCTCGTTTTCGAGCCGAACTACCGCGGCAGCGACAATCTCGGCTCCGCGCACGAGCACGCGATTTTTCGCGATCCGGGATCGGGTCCGGGAAGCGACGTGATTGCCGGAATCGCCGCAATCGAAAAGATGGGCATTGTCGATAGTTCGCGCATCGCCGTCACGGGGCACTCCTACGGTGGATACATGACGACGTGGCTCATCGGTCACGACCATCGCTGGAAGGCAGCCGTCGTCGGCGACGGGATGGTGGACTGGGTGACGGAGTACGACGAATCCGCCGACGGAAATCTCGCGTGGACGCGCGACTCGCTAGGCGGCACACCGATGGATCCCGCGAGCGCGGATCTCTACCGCACCGGATCGCCGATTACGTACGCGTCGCAGATCACGACGCCGACGTTGATCATCTCCGGGACCGCCGACGAGACGGTGCCGGCCGCCGAGTCGTACGAGCTCTTCCACGCGCTCAACGATCGCGGCGTGCCGGTGCGCTTCGTGGCGATTCCCGGTGCACACCACTTTCCAACCGACCCGGTTCACATCGAGGGCTACGATCGCGTGACGCTCGACTGGATCGAGCGCTACCTGTAATCGAGGACGGACTGCTATGAATACGCTCAGGTACGGTGACCATGTCCACATTGAGAATCTCGGGATTGAAGGCCAAGTCATCGAGGTGGACACGCGATCGGTCGTCGTGCGCTATAGAAAAGCGGACGGCGAGCTCGTCGAGCACCGGTTTCGCGCCGACGAGCTCCGCTATATTCCGAAGCCGCACGAGGCCTAGCGTCAACAGCTAAGCCTTTATTTGGGGACGAGCGGCCATGAAGCGACGCCGGCGGGACCGGCGAGACCGCCAATCGTGGAGAAGGGCGAGGTTGCACCCTTCTTGTAGCCGACGACGTTGACGTCTTGGTTTGTCTGGAAGAAGGTGGCCGAGTCCGTGACGCCGTTAAACGTCGGCCCGTCGATGCCGGAGGTGATCGTGTAGGCCGGGCTCGTGGTGCCGTACGTATAGACGGCAACGTTCTCACCGCCGAAGTTGGAAACGAACATCTGATCGCCTTTGCCGAACGAAACATTGATCGGTCCTTCGGGACCGCTCAAACCGGCGTCTTGCGGTGTCGAGGATCCGGCTGGAATCTCGAAGACCAAACTGCTCGTATCGCACGCCGCCCAGAGATTATCTTTGCCGTCCGTCCCCAGGCCGACGGCCTGGCCCTCTGAGCTGAAACTAATCGTCTCATACGGCGAGGTGCCGCCGGCTTTATAGCCGACGATCGTGTTGCTGCCGAGGTTGCTCGCGAAGACGTCACCTTTTGAGTCAACAGCCAGACCGTAGGGCTCGTTCAGTCCGCTGCTGAGCGTCACACTCGGCGAGCTCGACCCCTTTTTATATTCGGTGATCGTGTTGTTCCCCAGGTTCGCGACGTAGACGGTGCCCTTCTTGTCTACGGCGACCTGAATTGGGACGTCGACGTCGTCGGTAATCGAGCCCTCAGGCGATGGATTCGCCTTCTTCGGGTCGTACATCTCGACGGCACTGGTGGATTCGTTGGCAACGAACAGAATTTCGTGCTTCTTCTTCCGCTTTGACGCCGGCCATCCGCGAACGAGATTGTCGCGATGCACCACTAGGGGAACGACGATCGGACCCGCGACCGCTTCGACCGGCTAGATCATGGGGCGAAGTGCACGTCGCCGGGAGCCTGAGGCGGAGTCTTGATTGAGATCAGCTCGAGCGGCTGCGACGTCGCGATCCAATTCCCGTGGAGGGTTCCCTTGGGGATCACGATCAGCGTGCCCGGCTTGATCGGTACCTGTTTGTCGCCGAGCCACTCACTGCCGGTGCCCGCAAGAACGATCTGCACTTCATTCGCGTCGGCGTGGTAGTGTTTAGCGACGGTTCCCGTTTGGAAAGCAAGGGACATCCCGTCGGTTACGACCAGCGTCTTCGATCGTAGTTCGGGAAAGAGGCTCGTGGGTGTCGGCATCGCATCCGGCGCTATCGCCGTTAAGTCGATTACCGCGAGTTGCAACGGCGCCGCCGCCGCGCGGACGGAGATCGGCGCGCGCGCTAAGAGGACCCCGAGCGTAAAGCTCAGCGCGGCGACGGATGCGAGACGAAGATTGCGTTTCATCGGCTCCTCCTCGAAAGGCTTGAAAAGCTCAAATTAAACCGGGGCAACGGAGAACGAGTTTCAATCAAATTATTCGAGCAGACGGCACCCGCGTGTCCGAGCGGGTGTTGTCTGTTGTATGTCCTATTGGTACGCGCGCGCCGCAGCCCTTCTGCTCGCGGTGTCATTGCTCGCCGCGCCGTCGCGGGCGGCGGCACAAGGGACGTTTACCATCCCGCTCGTCCCACTCGCGCAGGCCGGCGCCGTCGTCGACGACGTGACGGTCGAGACGCACGGGGCCGTCAACAAAAGCATGGTCTGGCCGTACCTCTCGCTGCGCAAAGGATCCGTGCTCGAGCAGAGCGCCGTCGACCGCGATTACACGAATCTGGTCATGCTCGGTGGATTCGACGCGCGCTTGGTCATCGGGCCCGAAAGCCCGGCGAATAGCGTGGCGCTGCATTGGATCGTGACCTCGAAGTGGATTCGTCCGACGGATCATCCCTTATATGCCGATACGCCGCTCTCGGCTCCCATCCAGGGCATCGGCTTCATCGTAACCTCGCCGCCGGTCGACAATCGCGGCTCGAATTTCTCAACCTACAGTCAGCTCAGCCGGCGCGCAAATCTCGTTCGCGTCTTATTTACGACCCCGACGCAAGTCAATTCTTCGAGCGGGCGTGAGTCGGATTTCATCTTCGATACCTTCGGCGGGCGTGGTGTCTTCCGCGAATCTGCACCCGAAGCAGTCAACGTCTACAGCTGGACCGCCGGAACCGAAGCGTTGTATTTGACGCGCGCTACCAACGGCACGCAGGTCGAGGCCGGCGTGCGTCAGTTCCGATCCACGACCGCCGAGTCCACTGGAATCGTCGCGTCGTCGATCTTTCCGACCTACAAGTCGCCGGCGCACAATACGGTACTGGTAGCAGGTCTTGCGCATGCGTGCACGACGCCGGCCTGGCAATGGTATCCGCCCTATTGCGACATGCAGTATCGCTTCCAAGTCTCCAACGCGCCGGGGTGGTTCGGGGCGACGAGCGAGTATCAAAGCTATAGCGGCGACGTTGCGCGCTACATCGCGGTCGGTTCGTCGACCCTCGCCCTCCACGCGTTCGCCGCGCGCACCGGCGGGGTCGTGCCGGACAGCTTTCTGGTCTGCGGCACTTCGCGCGCGTATCCGAAAGGCTTTTGCGGAACCGACGCCCAGACGCTCACGGCCGAGTACCGTCTCGATGACGCCCGGCCATACGTCTTCAAATTCGCGTTCTTCACCGAGACCAGCGCGAACCGCATCCGCGACGGAAATCAGCCCTGGGCATTGCCCACCTTCCAATGGCATCCCGATTCAGGGATCGGTATCATCTATCGCAACTCGGCCCGCATCGATATCGCATACGGCCAGGCGGGCGGCCGGATATCGTTCGCCATCCAAGGCCAAACGTTCTAGCCCGCACGCGTTGCGGGACCGGCCGGGTGCAGGGTGGAGCCCGGCCGATCCCGGCCTGGTGAGAGCAATGCACCAACGATACGCGACGGACGTGAAAAAAGTCTGAATTCGGCGTCGCTTCAAAGGCTACGGAAAATCTTTGAACGACTGCTTGATGCGGTATTCGCTCATCGGATAGCGGGAGCGCAGATTGGCCCACTGCGTGAGCAGCTCGTCGCTGTCCGGGTCGCGCCGGTACCGCGTCACGCCGAGATAGTATTGCGCTTCAGGAGCGGCGTATGCCGTCGAGAAGCGCTTCAGAAGCTCGAGATAGAGCGCCTCGGCGCGATCGAACCGCTTCAATCGCAAGTATGCGAGCCCAAACGCGCAGAGGGCCCGCGCGGTGAACTCGGCCGGCGGCAGGAAGCCGTCCCACCGGTAGAGCTCGAAGCCGTCGTGGTAGAGAATCCGGATATCCGGAGTCCAGATGTGGTGGACGCTGTGCAGAAGATTATTGTTCTGTGCTTTCGAGTTATCGATCTGAACCGGAACGCTGTGCGCGAGGATCGTTTCGGCGACGAAGGGTTGAGGATACGTCACGGTATCCAGCGCTTGGCATCCCCCTCAACCAGGGTTGAAGACGTCGAAGAAAACGAACTTCTGCTCCGAGCGCGCACGCTCGAGCGCTCCCTTGTAATCAGACTCCCAAGGAATGAGTGACACGCGAGCGCCCCCTTCAGGAAACGGCGAAGTCAGGGAACGACGAGGTTAGAGACCGACGGAGCCGCCGCAGAAAGGTTGGCCGGTCGCATACTGCTGCTGGTAGACCCCGCCAAGCGTTCCGATGTCAACGCCGTAGGAGGGATCGACCTGCTGCGATGGCGCGGTGTACGTGCTAGAACCGAGCGAGACGGCCGGGGCTGCGAGCATGCCCCACGGACCCCAATAACCGTTAGCCATATAGCACGGCGTACTAACGAAGTTGGTCGGCCAGAAGAATCCGTCAAGCTGGCGGCGTGGGACTAACAACGGATTCGGTTGCAGCGCCGGCTCGAACGGAGGATGCGCGATCGTTCCATGCAGCGGTCCCGGGTGGACGGGCACGTCGAAAGGTACCCTAAAGACGTCCGGATTCGCCATCACCGGCCGTGCTGCGGGCGCAGGTCGCGGGGCGGGATGGTAGACAGGCATCGGGGCGGCATGGTAGATGGGCGGTGCGTATATCGGCATCCCCATTGGCATCGCGACGCCCCCCGGCGGCGCGGGCTCGGCGAGTGTGATGGCCGGCTGCGAGAACGTCAGTGCGACCGCGCCGGCGAAGGCCAGAAAGCGGATCACGCTGCCATTATACAACTTTCAGCCTAGACCGGTAAGCATGCGGCGAGGCGCTTTTCGAGGAAGTGTTGCTCGCCGGGATTGCGTGCGAGCGCGAGCGCGGCCCGGAAGTGCGTGTGCGCTTTGAGCCTGTTGCTGCGGCGCAGCTCCAGCTCGCCCCGCGCGGCATGGTAGAACGGATAGGCTGCCAAGCGATCGCGTCGATCGATCGCTTCGATCGCTTCCAGCCCGCGGTCGGCTCCAGCCGCCTGCGCGATGGCAATCGCGCGGTTCAGTGCGACGATGGGCGAGGGCGCGACCGTCATCAGCATGTCATAGAGCGAGACGATCGTCGCCCAGTCGGTCTCTTCGCATCGCGGCGCGCGAGCGTGTACGGCGGCGATTGCGGCCTCGGCGTGATAGCGGCTCACCTGCGAGCCCGTTGCGGAGCGCTCGAGCCATGCGAGTCCTAGATCGATCATTTTGCGGTCCCAACGCGAACGGTCCTGATCGTACAACGAGCTCAGGTCGCCCCTGGCGTCAAGGCGTGCCGGCAGGCGGGCGCCGTCGAGATACATCAACGCGCAGAGCGCGCGCGTGGAGGGCGTCGCTCCCAGCGGATGCTCTGCCAGCAGCCGCGTCAGCCGAATCGCCTCGCGGCAAAGCTCCGCCCGAACCACGGCGTGCGGTGACGCTCCATGATACCCCTCGCTGAAGATCAGATAGAGCGCGCGCTGCACGGCCGGAAGGCGCGCCTTGAAATCAGTCGCGTCGGCGATGTCAAAGAGCGGGCCAGATTCGGCCAAGCTCTTCTTTGCGCGCGTGAGACGCTTCTCAACGGCGGCCCGCGTACTCACGAATGCATTCGAGATCTCGCCTACGCCGAAGCCGCCGACTAGTGCCAGAACCAGCATCACCTGTGCGGTCTGGGGAAGCCGCGGGTCGCAGCACGAGAAGACCACCCGCAGCTGATCGTCAGGTATGCCGGTGGCGTCGAAGATCTCCTCGACCGTGTTCGCCAACGTCCATTCGGTCTGCAGCAGCCGGCCCAGATCGGCGGCGAAGGTACGCGCGGTTCGCTCGCGGCGCAGGACGTCGAGCGCGCGGTTCTTCGCAGTCGTCAGCAGCCACGCCGACGGATTCTCCGGAATGCCGCGCAGCTTCCAAACCTCCAATGCGCGGCAGAAGGCGTCTTGTACGACGTCTTCTGCCAGCGCGAGATTGTGCAGGCCGAAGATGCGCGTGAGCGCCGCGACCATCCGCCCCGCCTCGCGGCGGAAGAGCCGGTCGCTGGGCTCCATCTCACATATCCATCTTCAT
>JASHXG010000184.1 GCA_030043675.1 Vulcanimicrobiota bacterium | reverse complement strand
TATTCGTCGCGCAGCGCGCGGGGCTTTCCGAGCACCTCCGCGGCGATCACCGCGCCGGCCAGCCCTTCCCGTCCGGGGAAGAGTCTGGTGCGCCGAGCCGGTGCGCGAGCCACGGCGGCACGCGGAGCGCTCGCCGGCGGAGCGGCGGGCGCAGCCGGGCGAACCGGGACCTGCTTGAGCGGTTGCACGACCTGTTGACCCGGCGGCGCTTGCGGCGGCCCAAGCGCTGATGCCGCGCGCGGCGGAAGCGCGTTCATCCGCCGGCGGGCGCTTGCGACCATACTCGAGATGACGCCGATGACGAGGAGAACGACCCAGACGAGCGTCGCGACGTCACGCATCGAGGCGCCTCGTCAGTGACCTGCCGGGGGAGGCGGCGGCGGTTGCGTAACGTCGCCCGGAGCCTCGGTTGAGGCGCCGATCGACGCGCGCATGTCGGTATCGGCCTGAATGTTCCGCAGGCGATAATAATCCATCACCCCGAGGTTGCCGCTCCGGAACGCGCCCGCAATGGCCTGCGGAATCGACGCTTCGGCTTCGACGACTTTCGCGCGCATCGCTTGTGTCTGCGCCTTCTGCTCTTGCTCGGCTGCCAGCGCTGCGTATTGACGTTCAGCCGCCTTAGCCTGAGCGATTCTGCGGTCGGCTTCGGCTTGACTCGTTTGCAGCTCCGCACCGATGTTCTTGCCGACGTCCACGTCGGCAATGTCGATGGAAACGATCTCGAAGGCGGTTCCTGCGTCGAGACCCTTCGCCAGCACCGTCTTGCTTATGCGGTCGGGGTACTCGAGGACCTCTTTATGATCGACGGCCGCGCCAACCGCCGAAACGACGCCTTCGCCGACGCGCGCGATGATCGTCGGTTCGCCCGCGCCGCCGACGTAACGGTCGAGGTTGCTGCGCACGGTGATCCGGGCCTTCACGTTCAGCTGAATGCCATTCTGCGCGACGCCTTGAAAGGTCGGCGTTTCGATCACCTTTGGGTTCACCGACGTTTGCAGCGCTTCGAGCACATTGCGTCCGGCCAGGTCGATCGCGGCCGCGCGCTGCCACTCGAGCGGGATCTGCGCGCGCTGCGCGGCGATCATTGCCAGCGTCACGTTCTCGACGTTGCCGCCCGCCAAGTAATGTGACTGCATCTGATCGACCGTTAGATTGAGGCCCGCCTTTCGCGCCCGCACGTAATTCGTAACGATGACGCCGGGAGGAATCCCGATCAGCCGCATCCGCACCAGCGAGATGATGCCCAGCGGTACGCCCGCGGCGATCGTGCGAATCCACAGCCCGATCGGAAAGTAATACAAGAACATGAAGAA
Organism: Vulcanimicrobiota bacterium; assembly: GCA_030043675.1. GTDB lineage: Bacteria > Vulcanimicrobiota > Vulcanimicrobiia > Vulcanimicrobiales > Vulcanimicrobiaceae > Cybelea. The sequence continues at coordinate 1,741 of JASHXG010000184.1, read as the reverse complement.
CGCAATGACGATGATGAAGATGACGATCGCGCTGCCAACGGCAACCATGAACTTCTCCTATGCCTCCTACTGAGTGACCGGCTGAACGAAAACTCGGGCGCCTTCGACGCGCGTGACGCGGATCGGGGTCCCCTGCGCGATGAACTCGCCTTCGGTGAGGACGTCGACGCGGCGGCCGTCGATCGACGCGATTCCGGCCGGGCGCAGATAACTCGCGGCCGTGCCGACGCGGCCGCGCAAATCGCCGTAGTCGCGACTGGTGACGTATTCGGGTCCTTGCGCCGCCGCGAGCGCGAGCCGGTGCGCCCAAGCGTTCTGCGGCACGGCCCGCACCGTCAGGCTGAAGCCGATGACGGTCAAGACGATCGCGGTCGCGATCACTTCAATCGCAACGAAGAAGAACGGCAGCCCGAACGCCAGCAAGACGGCAACGAGCAAGGCGATCGCACCGAGGATTCCCGGTACGCCGTGGCCCGGAACGACGTGCAGCTCCCAAAGGATGCCGACCAAGCCGAGCAGCGCCAGCGCGGCCACCAGGCCGTTGGAAAAGCCCGCGTAGATGTGCGTTCCGAAGAAGAGGGCGAGCGCGCCGACGCCGACGACGCCGGCGATGCCGTGCAGCGTCTGCATCTCGATCAACAGTCCGAGCATTCCGACCGTCAGCAGCAGCGAGCTCACGATCGGGTCGGTAGCGAAACGCGCGAGCTGCTCGGCCCAGGTAAATCCTTCGACCTCGCGCGGCAGACCGCTCAAGTGCGTCTGCGCGAGCGCCGCGTCCAGCGACGGCGCCGTGCCGTCCGCGATGTGCGCGCGGACCGCGTCGTCGGTATTGAGCGTGAGCACCATGCCGTCACGCTTGAACTCCGGCAGGCTGACGCTCTTATCGACCATGGCGCCGGCAATCTTCGGGTCGCGATGATTGCGCTGCGCGGTCGATTCGAACTCGGCTCGCACGGCTGAGACGATCTTGTCGCTCGGAGGTCCCGTGCCGCCGATCTCCACGGGCTCGGCGGCGCCGATCGACGCACCCGGTGCCATGATAATTCGGTTTGCCGAGAGCGTAATCAGGGCTGCGGCCGAGTAGGCGCGCTCGCCGACGTACGCGACGACCGGCTCGTGCGCCGCCAGCAATGCGTCGCGAATCTCGAAGGCGGCCGCGAGCAGGCCGCCCGGGCTATTCACGTCCAGCACGATGGCCGACGCGCCCTCGCTGTTCGCCTCGTCGACCGAGCGCTGCACGAGGTGCGCCATGCCGTCGTCGACGGTACCGGTAATTGGGATCACGACGACGGGACGCGAGAGCGGCGCGCCGCCGGCAATACCGGCCCACCCGCAGAGCAGCGAGGCCAGCCACATCCCGGCGCGCAAGCGTGATGCCCTCATGTCGCTAGCTACCTTCGCCGGCGGCGGAAGTTACGTTAAGAGTTCGGTGACGATCTGCCGAACGAGATTGCCGTCGGCCAGGCCCTTGAGCTGCGGCATCGCGACCTTCATCGCGGCACCGACGTTGCGGGCGTCGGGAGGCAGGTCGTCCAGAATGCCGCGCACGATCTCGCGTACCTCGTCCGGCGATTTCTGACGAGGCAAATACGCAAGCAGGATCTCTTGCTCGGTCCGTTCCTTGGCGGCGAGATCGCTGCGTCCGGCCCGCTCGAACTCGGCGAACGCGTCGCCGCGCTGCTTTACGAGCCGGCGAACGACCTCCAGCTCGTCGGCATCGGAAAGGTCGCGGCCGCCTTCC
>JASHXG010000183.1 GCA_030043675.1 Vulcanimicrobiota bacterium | reverse complement strand
TCGCCGCCGATCGCGGCTATTGGATCCCGCTCACTGCGGCTTTGGTGCTCAAACCCGACCTACAGACGACCTTCGTGCGCGGGATAGCGCGGATCGCCGGCACGCTGCTCGGCGCGGTCGTCGCAACGGCCGTCATCGCGCTCGTGCGCGGAAACGGCGAGCTGCAAATCGTCGCGACGATTCTTGCAGCAGCGGCGGCGTACCTCACGTTCAACCCGAACTACGGCGTCTTCACGCTCTCGATCACGTCGTTCGTGGTCCTCGTGCTCGCCATCCGCGGATTACCGGGCACGACGACGCTCGACGCGCGCGTCCTCGACACCCTCGCCGGCGGCGCGCTCGCCATGCTCGGCTACCTCGCATTGCCGAGCTGGGAACGCAAGCGCACTCGCGCTTTGCTGGCCGATCTCATCACCGCGCAATCGAGACTCGCCGATGCGATTCTCCATGCGTACGCGAACCCGTCGGAGGGAGCGCGCGACGCGATCGAGCGCAAACAAGCAACAATCTGGAAGATTCGCACCGTGGTCGAAGCCTCGATCGACCGCACCCGGCGCGAGCCGTATAAGCCGCACACGATCGGCGCCGCCCGCGCGCTTCGAATTCTAGCTGCGTCGCAGCGTTTCGCGCTGGCGAACCTGGCGCTCGAAACCGGCCTGGACACGCTGCCCTCGATACCGAACGCCGGCGCGCTGCTTCCGTTCGCCGATGCGTTGAATGCCCGAATGGAGGCGCTCGCCGCGGCCTTGCGCGAGTCGCGGCGCCTGGGCTCTGACGATTCGCTCGCTGCTGCCTTCGCGCATCTCCAAAGCGCGCTCGACGCGTCCAATCCCGAGTCGCACTTCGTCCTCGACCACACGCGGGGCTATCTCGAAGCGACGACGCGCCTCGCGCGTCTGGTCGGCGTCAAGCGGTAGAACGGCGGCTCAGGCGTAAATCCCGCGCAGCTTCAGTGCCTTGACGACTCGGTCGATCGCGAGCGTGTAGGCGGCCGTTCTCAACGTCGCGCCACGCAGCTTTGCGATCGCGCGAATCTGGCGCAGGTTGGTGAGCAGAAAATCCTCCAAACGTTCGTTGACCTCCGCCTCCTTCCAGAAAAAGCCCATCCGGTCTTGGGCCCATTCGAAATAGGAGACGGTGACGCCGCCGGCGTTGGCCATGATATCGGGAATGACGACGATGCCGCGCTCTCTGAAGATACGATCGGCTTCGGGAGTGGTCGGGCCATTGGCGCCTTCGACGATCAGCTTCGCCTGCACTTTGGCGGCGCTCTCGGGCGTAAAGGCTTTCTCGAGGGCGGCCGGTACCAGCACGTCACACGGACCGGTCAACAACTCGAGGTTGGTCATCTTCTCGCCGCCCTTGAAGCCTTCGAGCGTGCCGACCTTCGCCGCGTGCTCGATCGCCGCGTTGATAAAGATACCGCTCTCGTTGTAGTAAGCGCCGGTGATGTCCGAGATCGCGACGATCCTACAGCCGCGCTCCTCAAAAAGCTTCGCCGCATAGCGGCCGACGTTCCCGAAACCTTGAATCGCGATTCGCGCCTCTTCGGGCTGCAGACCCATCTCGGCCATCTCATCGAGCGCGCAGATCGTCACGCCGCGACCGGTTGCCTCGACCCGGCCGCGCGAGCCTCCGATTTCGAGCGGTTTGCCGGTCACGACGCCGGGCATGTTCTGCCGCACGTGCATCGAGTACGTGTCCATGAACCACGCCATGACCTGCGGCGTCGTGTTGACGTCGGGAGCCGGAACGTCTTTGTCGGGACCGACGATCTCAACCAGCTCCGCAGCGTAGCGGCGCGTGATGCGTTCGAGCTCGTTGGACGAAAGCGTGCTCGGATCGCACGTGACGCCGCCTTTGGCGCCACCGAAGGGCAGATCGACGACCGCGCACTTCCAGGTCATCCAGAAAGCGAGCGCCGTCACCTCGTCGAGCGTCACACCGGGATGGTAGCGAATCCCGCCTTTGGCAGGTCCGCGCGCGAAGTTGTACTGGACGCGATAGCCGGTGTAGACCTCGAACTCGCCCGAATCGCGCTGGAATGGAATCGAGAAGATGATTTGGCGCGATGGATGAGTGAGGATGCGGCGCATCCCCGCGTCGAGCTCGAGGAGATCGGCGGCTTCGTTGAAGTAGGCAATCGCATCGCCGAATACCGAGACCTCGCGCACCGAGGCTCCCGCGAGAGTCGAAGGACGCAGAGAAGTGGTCATTACCGGAATCTTTGCGCTTTCCGTGGCGCAGCCCCTTGGCTGCGAGCTTCCTAAACGTTGAATCGAAAGTTGACGACGTCGCCTTCCTGCATGACGTACTCCCGCCCCTCGCTGCGCACGCGGCCGGCGGCTCGCAGCGCTTCCATCGTGCGGTACTGCACGTAGTCGTCGTACGCGACGATTTCGGCCCGAATGAACCCGCGCTCGAGATCGCTGTGAATCGTGCCCGCCGCCTGCGGGGCCTTGGTGCCGCGCCGGATCGGCCAGGCGCGGGCCTCCTTCTCCCCGGCGGTCAGGAACGTCATGAGTCCCAGCATCTCGTATCCCGCGCCGGCGAGCTCGTCGAGCCCGCTGCGGGCGATGCCCAGCTCGCGCCGGAACTCGCGCGCCTCGGACTCGGGCAGGCCCGCCAGCTCCTCCTCGACCTTGCCGCAGAGCACGATCGCCGGTCCTCCCTCTTGGACGGCGAGCCGTTGGACGGCCGCGGCGAGGGGCCCGGGGTGGGCGATCTGTCCTTCGTCGATGTTCGCCACGTAGAGCAGCGGCTTGGCGGTCAGGAGAAACGCTTCG